>JAOZKO010000014.1 GCA_029935325.1 Bacteroidales bacterium | reverse complement strand
TCAATAAGATTCATCAAATTAGGGTTAATATCAATAAATTTATCTAATGTTTTCATATCCTTTGTCATATTTTCATCTCTCCAATTATGTTTTATTAAATAGTCTGCTAAATCTAAGCCCAGTACTTTGTCTTCTGCTTTAGCGTTTGTTTCAAGCAAATCTGAGATTATAAACTTTATGTTTATTTGCTGTTCTATTTGTTTCGCTTTTTCATTCCATTTATTAAAGGCGTTTAAGTCAGGGTATAAGGTAATAGTTTTTCCTTCCAATACTTTGCATCTATTTGCTGATAAATTGTTCAAGCTGCCCACTGCCAACCATGTGAACTGTGGAATATATGCACTAGCAATTACCGCTGTTTTTTCGCTTTCAACGATTGCTATTTTCCTATAATTATTTATCAAATGTTCTCCATAAAAACACTGTTCTAAATGAAAATCATCTATCTTCATAACATTATGCACCCAGGGTCAATTCTTCCGTTTATCAAATCAGGTGATTCTAAAAACGCATGAATTGTATCTATCTCTACTATGTTTAGAATATTTCTACTTCTAATGTCTTCGTCAAAGTATAGATTGACTACGTTAACTAGATGAAATAAGTTGCTCCCCTGCATTTTCCAGAGCAAAAGCGTGTTATAGTAGTTTGAGTAGTGAATTCACTGTTTCACGACCACGGTGTTCACAAATTCTCTGTATCTTTATGTTTGAGCTCATAATCTCATCCTTTTTGTAAAATAATGTAAAATATCTATACTTATAAAATACAGAGATATAAAATATTTATTACAAGGTAAAAATCCCTTGCAGATCATACATCCTTATTTTCCGAAAACACTACATTGTTATTTTCCGATTCCAATCTTTATTGGGATTCTCATTTTTTTCAAATAATTAGTTTCCATACAAGTATTCAATTAGTATATATGTTGTTTGTACATAAAACATCAAAATAGAATAATGAGTATATGCAAAGTTGTTTCTGATGCATTTTAAAGAAAATCATGATTGAACGATTCATATGGGGCTAAACCACTAAACCATTTTATTGCATAAAGTGCGCTTTTTGTTTATTAATATTTATTCTTACTTAAGCTATAATGTATTTTTAAATACTCTTTGGTACTCTGTGTACTCTAGGTAATCAATGGTATTCTATAGTACTCTTATATATATCTATTCTTTTTTTACTTAATATACTTATAAATAACATTATACATATAAGAGAGTACTTGGAGTACCATGGAGTGCCAATATTTTTTAATTTGAGGAATTATTCAATTTTACTTATACCACAACATATGTCTCATTGTCTCTTTCTGGCTTCACACCCAATTCATCATAAATAAAGCAATATGTACTTGTGATTTGTTGTCAATATTCTCGCCTATTTCTTTGAGTATTCTATATACCTAAGTGGTTTTCTTTTTTACTAACTCCAATAAAAGATTTATAACTTGTTGTTGAGACTGTTGAGCATACTATTCTATTTATAAAAAAATCAAATTGCTTATTGTCTTATGTTATTTATTAAAACTACTTTATTTAATATATCAATAGTATATGTGGATTTTTAGCTGCTACAATAAGTCTGTTAAACATGAAGTATTTTAATCAATATATTATACCTTTGATACACTTTCTCTTCAAAAATATTTGATGTATACTTCATGTTTAATTGATCTTTTATTAAAGATTGTTTGATATTTAATTAAGCACAAATATGTCTTCTTTTAATACTCTTTGCAATTTATTTTTTTATAATCTTTGATTTACTGCAGAACACGTAGATATAAGGATTGCCTCCTTTTTGTCCATTAGAACTAGAAACACTATATACAGCATTAATGTCATGTAAAGAATTTTACAAGAGAAAATGAATAATACTTCAAACATTATTCAAATAGTTTTGAATAACCTGTTGATAATAGGCTACTTCTGTTTGATTATTATTCAAATTTGTTAGTGTATTAATTACCACATCCTTTCTTTGTTTAAAGCCATATTCTTTTAAATTAATACAGCTTAAAACATCGTTTTTAGTGAAGTTATTACCATCAACAATAATTCTGGTTCTATTTATGTTTTTACAAATAAGACGTCTCAAAATATAGTTGTATCATTCTGTACTTTGATTTTTTTGTTCATATTAAAGTTTGTTAAGAATACGTTTTAATAAAAAAAGACGCAAAAATATGTTAATTAGAGATTGGGTAGGGGCAACTGTATTTATCACAATGTCATATAGTGCAAAATATCAGTTGTATTAGAATCTTTAAAACACATAATATATAGATTAGCAGACTATAACACTTGTCAAATATTATTGCGAATAGCATTTTGTATTTTTTGAAGAAATAATATCTGATTATTGATTTTATTATTATTTTTGTAATGGAAAATTCTCGAAGCAATTTGGTGCAAACGGGGGTAATACAAATATTGAAAATGTTCTTTTTTTAGAATGTCCAAGGAATGTCCAGACGTTTTATTCGATTTTTCACTACTATATATCAGCACTTTAGGGTGTAGGTTCGATTCTCGGAGGGATCACGAAGATAGCCGACACGAAAGTGATCGGCTTTTTTTGTGTCTATAAGTTGGGAGAAAATTTACTTGTTTTATTGATTATTTTCTAGTGGATATTATTTAGCAGACCCTATGTAATTAGTTCAATTTCAGAACAAATGGTAAATATTCTTTTTTATTCTCGTATTCGAAGAGTAATAATTCCTTTAACGCTTCATTATTCCGCATAAACATATACATTGCTCCTTGCGCTCTTAAGAGCCTAGCTTCATTTTCTATTCCTAAATTGATTTTATACAATTCCTTAATTCCTTTGACAAACTCATTGTACATATTGAATTGTTCACCTCGATAATTATTAAAAATCGTAGTAAAACAAAATGCTTCAACTTGTGGTTTTCTTACTTTCTCTGTCTGTTTTAATCCATTTATTCCAGTACAAACTTTTCCTTGGTAGTCACCTTTTTCGGTGATTCTTATGATTGAGAAAAATTTTACCGCAATATTTAACAATTCATCAATTGTTATAGTATCAGGAATATACTGAGATTTATTTAAAATCTTTTCAGTCAACTTATTCATTTCATTATTAAATGTAGTATCGTTTTCAAGAGATCTAATAAACTCATTTTGAAGTTCAACAGTATCACTAATGCTCTTTAGTTTTTCATAATTTGAATTATCTGAATAATGTGTTCGTAAATAATCAATATATTGCCCATTATTATTTACCAAGTCTGAAAAACAAGAATTAGAGTCGATACTATTAACAGTTTTCATTAAGTATTCTCTTTCTCCATATTTTTGCTTTTCAATCTTGAATATTTGATGATACTCATTTACAATATTACAGTCAGTTTGCGAAAATGAATTTACTGTAATTAGTCCAATTGTTAGAATTAATAATAGTTGTTTCATGTTTCTATTTTTTATGGTCGATGGATTGGCAATGAATAGTGTGGAATTTTAAACTAATTATTCTCTACTTTACTGCTATTTTTTTAAACTTTAATGTCAACATATTACCCCCATTACTTATAGCTTTTATTAGTAGTATAAATCTATTTTCCCTATTAATCCTTAGGGTTTTCTATTATTTCATTTTTATAAATAGAACCAATCTCCAAATTGAATGTGCCCTGTGAGTTACTATTAAGTCCTATTGAGCTAAAAGAATACTGAAAACCTTTATTCTTCCTGATGCATAATAGCAGCATTAACAGGCTTAGCAAAATATGCTACTTTTTCCAAAGAAGTAATAACATCATATTGCTCAAGGAAGGCTCCTTTCACATCCAATGATACAGGAGTGTAATTTAGAATTCCTAATATTCCAGCTTCTGTTAGTTTATTAGCTATTTCAACAGCATAGGCAGGAGGTACAGAAAGTATTGCAATGGTAACGTTTTCACGCTTAATAATCTTTTTCAGATGTTCCACATTATGACAAAGAATTCCACCATATAAAGTGCCTATTTTATCAGGGTTATTATCAAATACTGCACTGAGTTGAAGTTTGGTACGGCTACCTTGTAAATAATTTAGCAAAGCTCTTCCTAAGTCACCAATGCCTATAATTGCAACTTTTTGCTGACCGCTACAATCTATAATAATTCCTATTAAATCAATTAAATCAGCAATATTATACCCCCGGCGTAAAGTGCCTGAGTGACCTATAAGCATAATGTCGCGCCTAACTTGTACAGGTGTTATATGTAGTAACTTAGCTAATTCGTGGGAGTATATATGTTCTGTACCGCTAGCCAATTCGCGCTGTAATACTCTTCGATATTGACTAAGTCTTTCTACTGTTTTTTCTGGTAATAATTTCATATCAAATATTTAAATTTATCATTTGCAAATATAGTGATAATTCTATTACTGTTATTCATATAACATTAAATTATTCCTCAATCTAAAAAGTAATATATATCATATTATTATAATTATCATTTGTGCTTTTACGTGGCCAACCTCACACCTTGTTTAAATTACGTCTCAGGTTCTCGTAAAGCGCTACTACTCAGTTATATAATAATTACACGAATCGTATTGCGTGAATATGATGTAAACTACATATTAATAGAAATGCGTGTAATTCGTAGATGGCTAAATCTTTAAGCGCAGCGAAAAGAAAAATAAATTGTGCGGCTGCCCTATGTAGTTTTGTTATTTATCCCCTAATCCTGATATTTTATATACTAAACCAAGTTTAAAGAATATAGATCTTTCACTATATGCATTCTCTTCTTTTACATACCATGAGTTTATTCCATACTGATATTGTAAGTTTGCATTGACATTCCAATTTCTATTTATAGGAATATCAATTCCTGCACCTAGAAAGAATCCTGCTTCAATAATTTGGAATTCCTCGGTAGCAGATCCGCTTTCCTCTGTTCTTACAGTAGTTGTTTGGCCTTGAGTATTCTCTTGAATGTCAGTATATCCATCAATATCGGAGTAAATAAGAAACGAAAGTGATGGTCCTACTTGCAAATAATATCTTATTTTCTCACCAAAAACAAATTCAGGAAAAGCTTTGATATATAGGTAGTTTAGGTTGTAATCAATAGACCTAGTAAGTAAAATTTCCGTACTAGTTCGGGTTTCGTCAATACGCAGATTTTTGTATTGGTATGAAATAGAACTCCCAAAATTTATAAGCCCCGGCCAGCGATTTTTATAATTAAACTCAATTTCGAAGGCTTGATTTGGCTCATAAGAGATTTCGGTATTTTTAGTATTTATTTTAATATGATAATAAGGTATGCCATATCCAAAATTAAGACCAAATTGTGATTGTGCCTTAATAGAAAAAGTGCTTATTCCAATCAAAAATAGAATTATAATAATTGATTTTGTGTTCATAGTGTCTTTTTTAATAAATGATATTATTCGTATCGTAAAGCTTTAACAGGTGAAATCCTAGTGATAATTCGCGAGGGCCACCACATCATTAATGCAATAATAAGTAATACACCAATATTTAACGCAATAATATAAGAAAAATTGAGATTTATAGGAATTGCATCCATATAATATGTGTTTGCATCCAAGGGGATAACCTTAAAATATAATTGGAGGGCAGCTATGCCAATGCCAATAATATTGCCCCATAGCAGCCCTTTGAAGCTCAGGTATATGCTATGATAAATAAATATTTTCCGAATACTAGCATTGCTGGCTCCCATGCTCTTCATGCTACCTATAAACTTGGTTTTTTCTAAAATCAGAATTAGCAAAGTAGCAATCATTCCAATGCCGGAAATCATAATCATAAGACCCAGAATGAAATACACATTTGTATCGAGAAGTTTAAGCCAATCCATAATAAAAGGATAGCGTTGATTAAGATTCAAAGCTTTTAGATTATAATCAATTTCGTCATATATCCACTTAGTTTGCGAATCCATATTGTCAAAATCATCCAACAGGATTTCGTAACCAGCAATTTGATTTTTATTCCATTGATTTAACTTTTGGATATGTTTAAGATCACCAAATACAAAGCGATTGTCGAAATCAGGAAATCCACTTTGGTAAATACCGCCAACAGTAAATTTTCTTATCCGAGGAGGGTCTTGCATAAAATACATTAGGAAAGAGCTATCAATATCCAAATTCAGTTTATTTGATATCTCTTTTGAAATCAGAACAGTATTGCTTTTTATTGAATCATTAAGATTTAATACACTTCCCAATTGAATCCAACCTTCAAAGGCCTCCCAATTGTAATTCTTATTAACCCCTTTAAAAACACAGCCTTGAATTATTTCATCAGATTTAATGACGCCACCTTTATATGCAAATGGCGATATACTCCTGATGCCATCGCGGTCTTTTACCAATAATTCCAAACCCTTATCGCGCATAATTGGTGGCAATTCCATGGAACTATTAAAGTCATATTTGCTAACCTGAATATGACCATCAAAGCCAGCAATCTTGGAACGTATGCTTTGCTGAAAGCCGATTACAATGCTTATAGAAAGAATCATAGTAGCTAATCCCAAAGCAATACTAAGTACCGAAAGGCGTAAAGCTGCTTGCGAAAACTTCTTTTTGTTCTCCTTTAAAAAACGCTTTGATATAAAATATTCGAAGTTCAAATCTTAATCACTGTTATTAATTATAATAAATAATTGTAGTGCAAATATAATTCTAATTGCATATGCATGGGCATTTATTAAGTTTATCCCTGCATAAAATGTATTACTTGGTTTTTTAATACATTGCAGACTAAATGGAATATTTCATTTTATAAGGCTGAGCTTTCATAAAAAGATTATCTTTACATTTCCAAAAACAGAGGTGATTACAAATCTCTTTTGGAATTAAGCAAGTGTTAAATCAAGTGTATTGTGTCGTATAAGTTGCCGAAAATTTTATTGAGAGCAAGGCAAAATATTTCAGCATAGCCGTAGTTACGGTTAAATATTTTAACGAAGTTATCGATGAAATTTTCAAAACTTGGTATGGCTAAAATATGCTTGACTTGACACTAGTATTTTTAATAATTCAAATAATTGATTTTGACACTTTTTGCAAATTTCAAAAGATATTTACTAAATCGTAAATCAAAGCAGTTTACTGCCCGAAAGGCAAGGAAAGTAAGCTTAAAGGAATTTAAAAATGTTAGATATGTTGGAATTCTATTTGATGCATCCACCGAAGACAAATACCGAAGAGCGGCACATTTGGTACGACATTTTCGCTCATTGAATAAGGAAGTTGATGCAATTGGTCTGCTTTCTGCAACTGAAATACCTCATTATGCAGATGTAACTTTATCATTTAATTATTTAAAGAACAAAGAAATAAATTGGTATGGTTTGCCAATAGCAAGTTTTACAAATGATTTTATTAAAAAGGAATTTGATTTATTGATTGATTTGAATTTTGAAAAAGAAATAACTTTAAGATATTTACTTAAATCATCAATGACGCATTGTAAGGTAGGTTTGAACCAAGGCGAGGATGAGGTTTTATATGATTTTATGCTGGAAGGGATTTCGCCTAAAGATTTGAATCTATTCTTAAAAGAGCTATTACGATATTTGGAAATGATTAAAACAGAATAATATGCAAAATAAAATTAAAGGTGCAGGTGTAGCATTAGTTACTCCATTTCATGCTAACGGAAATATTGATTTCAAATCATTGGATGCACTAGTGCAGCATATGCATAAGGGTAATATTGATTTTTTGGTTGCCCTAGGTACAACTGCCGAAACAGCAACTCTAAATGCTGACGAAAAGACCGCAGTATTAAATACAATTATAGATAGCAACGAAGGTAAATTGCCGATAGTGGTTGGGATGGGTAGTAATGATACTCGACATCTTACTGCTGATATTAAGGCATTGGATTCCTCTAATATTGATGCTATTCTTTCGGTAGCACCATATTATAGTAAGCCAAACCAAAAGGGAATGTTTTCACATTTCAAAGAGGTAGCTTTATCAACAGATTTGCCAATTATTTTATATAATGTTCCTGGACGTACGAGTAGTAATTTACTGCCAGAAACTATTCTGAGTCTTGCAAATAGTTTCCCTAATATTATGGGAGTAAAAGAAGCAAGTGGAGATTTGATGCAAGTTATGGAGATTATTAAATCTCGTCCCGAGGGTTTTAAAGTATTTTCAGGAGATGATGCTCTTACTCTGCCGATGCTTTCAACCGGTGCCGATGGCGTAATATCAGTTATTGCTAATGCCTATCCTGCAGCTATGGCTGAGATGGTTGATATTATGCTCAATGATAAAAATAATAGTAAAGCTTTAGAAATTCATTATCAAATGCTTGATATTATTAATGCTCTTTTTGCCGATGGTAATCCTGGTGGAGTTAAAGCATTATTGGAGCATATGGGAATAGTTGGCAATAATCTTCGCCTACCAATGGTAAAAGTAAATAGAGGACTTAATAATGAACTAAAACGAATGGCAACTGAATCTAAATTGAAATAATTATTTACCCATAAAGTGTTCCATGTTTTTTGAACCCGATAATGAATTGTAAATCAAATGAAAATATTAATATCGCTATTAGCTTTTTGTGTAAGTTTCTTGTCAATCTTTGGTCAGGATTTTAGTAACAAAGATTTGTGGCAACAAATAGAGCAAAGAGGAGAAGTTTATCTGAGTTTTAATACTAGTGATATTAATAATGATAAATCTAATTTTAATAAATTAAGTTTCGATAAAATTGAAGGGGATAGAACTTACTTCTACGCAAATATAGATGCGATAAATAGTATTAATGGTAGTAGTTTACCATATAATTTAGAGCCAATTCCCTCAATGTTATTTGAACCTATAATGGCAAAAAGTATTGCTGCAATTTCAAATACATGGGATGCATATCCTACCTATAGCCAGTATGATAGTCTTATGCAGAAATTCGCAACAGATTATCCTAGCTTATGTAAATTTCATATAATAGGTACTCTTACTAGTGGTCATCAAATACTAGCTGTTGAGTTAGGTGATAATGTGCATCAAAACGAAAATGAGCCCCAGTTTCTTTATACCTCAAGTATGCATGGCAATGAAGTTACAGGCTATGTAATGATGTTGCGCCTAATCGAATATTTGCTTGAAAATTATTCTACAGATCCTCAAATTAATTATTTGATGAATAATATTGAGATTTGGATAAATCCTTTGGCAAACCCTGATGGTACATATTATGGTGGTGATAATACTGTCTTTGGCTCCACAAGATATAATGCTAATTCTGTGGATTTGAATAGAAACTATCCTGACCCAGATGATGGTCCACACCCTGATGGAAAAGCATATCAGCAGGAAACACAGATTTTTATGAATTTCGAAGATAGTATGAATTTCAATATGTCTGCAAATATCCATGGTGGTAAAGAAGTGGTTAATTATCCTTGGGATACTTATTCAAATTTACATGCCGATAATAGCTGGTGGATTCGTATATCGAAAATGTATGCCGATTCTGCTCAGTTTTATTCCCCAAGTGGCTATTTCGATTTTTATGGTACTGGATATACAAATGGATATCAGTGGTATCCTATAACTGGTGGTAGGCAAGATTATATGAATTATTACCAACATTGTAGAGAAGTGACATTAGAGATTTCAAATGCTAAGGTAGTTGCAGAGAATAAGTTGCAGAATCATTGGGATTACCTTTATCGATCTTTTTTAAACTATATGGAGCAAATTACGTATGGTATAAATGGACAAAGTACAGACTCAATTACCGGGTTTGCAGTAAGAACAAAGCTTGAGATACTAAATCATGATATTGATAGTTCTGAAGTTTACTCCAATGACTCAGGTTTTTATTATCGACCAATATTTGCAGGGAATTATGATTTGAAGTTCACAGCACCGCATTATTATTCAAAAATTATTCAAAATGTGCAAATAGCTACCGACTCTATTACTAATATAGATGTTCAGTTAGTGCCAATTGTTCAGGGAATAGAAAACTTAAAACCAGAAGTTGGAATTAAAATATTCCCTAATCCTGCAACTACAGAATTTAAGATTATTTCAAAAGAGAGAATAGAAAACATATCCATTACAGATATTCTTGGTCAGCAGATGTATTATGTTGATAATATTAATGATACTGAGCATTTTGTTTCCATTGCAAATTTTATCTCAGGTGTTTATATTGTAGATATTCAAGTAAATGGACTTAATTATTCCCATAAAATTATAGTTCAATAAATCTAAGTAGTGAAAGAAGAAAAGGACAAATTAATAAGAAGTTTTTACGTACCTATAATATTCCTATTTATAATGTGGGCACTGATGCTTGCGCAATGGCATTTTTCATTTACGCTTTATTATTTAGGGGTTCAGCCACTTCATATTAATGGTCTTCAGGGGATTGTGACTTCAGTTTTTATTCATGGCAATTGGGGGCATTTAATGGGGAATTCAGTTCCATTTTTATTATTTACTGCTGGGCTTTACTACTATTATCCCAAGAATGCCACTAGAGTATTTATAGGTTTATGGTTAACTTCTGGCTTGTATTTATGGTTATTTGCCCGTGATAATTGGCATATTGGAGCCAGCGGACTAGTATATTCCTTGGCTACATTTCATATTACCATTGCACTATTGCAGCGCGAAATGCGAATAGTTTCTTTCTCAATGCTAATTGTTTTTCTGTATGGCAGTATGATTTGGGGTTTCTTTCCAGAGTTTTTTCCTACAGAAAAGATTTCTTGGGAAGGTCATCTGGTAGGAGCAGTGGTAGGAGTAGTTTTTGCTTTTTTCTACCGTAAAGACGCACCAAAACCAAAGCAATACTTCGAGGATGAAGACGATGATGATTTTCTCGATAATGATGGCAATCTTCCCTATTGGGTTTCTGATAGGAGTTAGTGTTTGCACAAAAACTCTCTAAAATTTCATATTATTATTGATAGACACTGAAGGTGTCAAATAGTAATAGCCATGAGTGAAGTCCATGGATATTGATTTATGCGTATTTCAGTTTTGGCGTATATTTTTGCTATATGCTGAGTGGTTTTTACTTCTTTTTAGTGAAAATTGTACCGATGTACAGCAAAAGTTATGACAAAAAGATGATGGATTTGTCAGTAGTTTAGGTATTAACAATACGTTAATATTTTATTAGTAACTTTTATTTTATTCATCATTTAATTCGCTAATTTTATCAATTAGTTTTTTTGGTGCTGATTATTTCAGTTCTGTATTGTAATTAATAAACAATCAGCAATATAGCATTAGAAATATGCAAATGTAAACAATGACAAACCTATGATTTATGGGAAAACAATTACTTAATATTACAGGGATATCACAAAGTAATCTTCAGTCGAATACTTTTGCATTGATACTTGGTGTTAGTGAATCGAAGAAGCGAATTCCAATAATTATAGGTGCATATGAAGCGCAAGCTATTGCCATAGAGCTAGAGGGCTTAAACCCTAGCCGACCTCTTACTCATGATCTTATGCGGAATATTATTAATGCTTTTAAACTTAAAGTAGTAGAAGTGTGCATTAATAAGTTCCATGAGGGAGTTTTTTATGCAATTATTAGCCTATCTGATGGAGAAAAGAAAATAGATATTGATGCCCGAACATCTGATGCTGTTGCATTAGCAGTAAGGTACGATTGTCCTATTTATGCTTTTGATGAGGTAATTGAAGCAACATCAATGGAAGAAGATGCCGAGCCTCCAAGTGTGCAAAAAGATGTTGAGGAGGAAGAAGAGCAAGCTAGAACAATTGAGGAACTAGAGGCGTATTTGAAGGAACTTATAGAAATGGAAAACTATGAGGAAGCCTCAAAGATTAGAGATGAGATTAATAATAGAAAAGATAAATAAGAATATATGAGCATAAAACTACGATTGATAATAATGAACTTTTTACAGTTCTTTATTTGGGGAGCATGGTTGCTTTCTTTTGGGAAATATATGTATGCGACTTTGGGATTTAGTGGCCAAGAAATTGGAGCTATTTTTATGGCTTTGGGGATTGCCTCACTATTTATGCCCGCTTTAATGGGAATTGTTGCAGACCGTTGGCTTAGTGCTAATAAGGTATTTGCAATTTTACATCTCTTTGGAGCGGTATTATTATATTTTGCAGCTGCTGAAACCACTTTTACTGGATTATATCCAATGATGCTTATTTATTTAATGCTGTATATGCCTACCATCTCATTAGATTATTCTATATCTTATTACTTACTTGATAAAGCTAAGTATGATGTCGTTAAAGCATTCCCCCCTGTAAGAGTTTGGGGAACTGTTGGCTTTGTTTTAGCAGTTTGGATAATTGATTTTTTAGGATGGGGGTTGAATGAGTATCAGCTTTATTTTTCTGCCGTATTTTCAGTTGTCTTAGGAATCTATTCTTTTACATTGCCCGATTGTAGTGTCGAAAAAAGCAAGCAAAAGAAGAGTATTATCGAGTCATTAGGACTAGATGCTTTTAAGCTTTTTAAAGAAAAAAGGATGGCTATTTTCTTGATATTTTCTATTCTTTTAGGTGCTGCTTTGCAAATAACTAATATGTGGGGAGAAGCATTTATTCATGATTTTGGAGAGATAGATAAGTTTAAAGATGTATTTGTAGTTAAGCATAATGGTTTTATTATGTCAATATCTCAAATATCTGAAACGCTATTTATACTTACAATTCCATTTTTCTTAAAACGATTTGGTATTAAGAAAGTTATGCTGATGAGCATGTTCGCTTGGGTATTACGCTTTGGACTATTTAGCGTGGCAAGTCCTGTTGGAATCGGTTTAGTATTTTTAGTTTTATCTATGATTATTTACGGTCTTGCCTTTGATTTTTTCAATATCTCAGGCTCTCTATTTATGGAGAAAGAAACAAATCCAAAAATTAGAGCAAGTGCCCAAGGATTATTTCTAATTATGGCCAATGGTTTCGGTGCAATAATAGGAGCATATGGTAGCGGCTGGATTATAGATAAATATACAATAGAGGGAGTGAAACAATGGGATCATATTTGGCTGATTTTCGCAGCATATGCTTTAGTTATAGGTATTCTGTTTGCAATTATGTTTAAGTATAAGCATAATCCAGAGGATATGGCAGACATCAAACACTAAACAACAAACAAAGAACAAAAAAGCACATGAAACAATATTTAGATCTATTAGATCACGTTATAGAAAATGGAGTTAAGAAAGAAGACCGAACCGGTACAGGAACAATTAGTGTATTTGGATACCAGATGCGTTTTGATTTAGCTGAAGGTTTTCCAGTTCTTACAACTAAGAAATTACACCTGCGTTCAATTATTCATGAACTATTATGGTTTTTGAAAGGGAGTACAAATGCAAAATATCTGCAAGATAATGGAGTTCGCATTTGGAACGAATGGGCTGATGATGACGGAGAGTTAGGACCAATTTATGGTTATCAATGGCGATCATGGCCAGATTATAAAGGTGGAAATATTGATCAGATATCAAAGGTAATAGAATCGATAAAGAATAATCCAGATTCCCGCCGGCATATTGTTAGTGCATGGAATGTGGGAGCATTAGAGGATATGAATTTACCTCCTTGCCATATTTTATTTCAGTTTTATGTGGCCGACGGAAAGCTGAGCTGTCAGTTATACCAGCGCAGTGCTGATATTTTTCTAGGTGTACCATTTAATATTGCCTCCTATGCGCTTTTACTAAAAATGGTTGCACAGGTTACTGGTTTAGAGGTAGGCACATTTGTACACACTTTAGGAGATGCACATATTTATCTTAACCATATAGATCAGGTAAAACTACAGCTATCACGAGAGCCATTAGCGCTTTCAGAAATGAATCTCAATCCGGAAATTAAAGATATTTTTGATTTTAAATTCGAAGATTTTACACTCGAAGGTTATGAGTCACACGCCCATATTAAGGGAGCTATTTCAATTTGATACAAAAACAAGGATATTAAAGTGTTTAAAACCAAAGTTTAAAGTCTTGATATTTTGAGGTTTATAGTGCCATCAAAGAACAACTATAAAGCGATAAACAAGCATCAAACTACCCCTCGTCACCTCAAGGATTCATCAAATTATAGTAAAAATCTTTCAACGATAACCAAGCTTTTTCCATATACTCATCAATCTCGTTTGATTCTACCCAACAAACCTCCTCAATTCCTTCTTCCGTTTGGGGTATGAGATTTTGATTGTAATCAGTATGCATTTTATACCAATGCGTTACCTTTAGTCCATCCTGGCCATCTCTATCAAAAATATGCCTAGTGATTCCAATTTTATCATCAATTCTAAGATTTCTCACTCCGGTTTCTTCTTCCACCTCGCGTATTGCGCATTCTTCTATGCTTTCTCCTTCTTCCAAATGCCCTTTAGGTATATCCCAAACTCCAAGCCTTTTTATCATAAGCAGATTTGTTCTATCATTATATACCCAGCCGCCGGCAGCAATTTTCACTTTATAATTGCTTTCGAATATTTCAATCATTTGAGTTGCTTGCTTGCAAAGGATTTGCAGCGTGGCTTCTTCTTTGCTAAGTAAGTGATTCTCAATAAGCCTATTTACTGTGCTAGGGTCTTTTATACAAACAGTAATAGTATTTTCAATCTCTGAAAAAACTTTACTATCTTCTAAAATAAAAGATGATTTATCCTTAAAAACTTTATACATTTGCGCTATGGATTATAACAAAGAAACAGCTCGAAAAACCGCCGAGTCTTTATTGAAGATTCAAGCGGTAAAATTAAACAAAAAGAAACCATTTACGTGGGCTTCTGGATGGAAATCTCCAATTTATTGCGATAATCGTAAAACATTATCATATCCAACAGTGAGAACCTATATACGACAGCAGTTTTCATCAGTTATAAATGACTTATACCCAGATGTAGATGTAATTGCAGGAGTTGCAACTGGTGCCATTGCTAATGGCGCTTTAGTAGCTCAAGAATTAGGAAAACCATTTGTTTATGTTCGTCCTGATAAGAAATCACATGGAATGAAAAACCAGGTTGAGGGAGCAATTAGTGCTGGACAAACAGTTGTTGTAATTGAAGATTTAATCTCCACAGGTGGAAGCTCTTTAAAAGCAGTTGATGCCCTACGTGATGCTGGTTGTGAGATAAAAGGTATGGTAGCTATTTTTACGTATGGTTTTAAAGTTGCTGAAGATAATTTTAAGAAAAGCAAAGTTAAATTAACTACTTTAACAGATTATAATTCATTGATAGAGCAGGCTTTAGATTCAGAATATATTGCAGAGAATGAAGTGGAGTCGCTAAAAGAATGGCGATTGGCACCAGATGTTTGGGGTAAATAAACCTTAATAAAGAGATCTCTGAAAAAGTGAAAATTGATTATTTCGATTTTCACTTTTTTTATGCCATTCAAGTCTATAATAAATAAATTTATTAATAAAACACATGCTATGAGGCTGTCAATTATTTCAATTACTATATTATTGTTAATGGTTTCGTGTAATATGAATAATACCATAATACCGCAAAGCAAAGTATTTAGTTATAAAAACACAAAGTACTCCATTAATATATTTGAAACTGGTACTAGGGTAGATGAAAAAGGGGAAATCCAGTGCTCTCATTACTCATATATGAACAAATGGGATAATAGCATAACATATTATGCTTACGATATAGGAATGATTATGACTGGTATGCTAAATGTGCGGTCTAAATATATTAACTATGATAAGGATTCTTGTTTTAGCAAAGCTTTTAATATAGAGTTAGAGACATTCTGTAGTATAGATTCCATTAATACTGATTCTATAATTCAGAATGCATTATTTGAATATTGCAAGCTTAAGCTAGATAGTTCTAGTAAGCTAGTAAATGCATATAGAGTAATTATCGCTGATAATGAATTGCTCAATAATCATAAAGCAAAAGATAGCATAATGTATGTTAGAGGAGTAAATGAAGCGAAAGATATTGTTTTACGAAATACTGTTTTTGAAATAAGTTCCTATCCTTTTAGTGAAGTTGTTAGCTTTATTGATGCAAATTCAGAATCCTATTTCTTTACTGAAGAACAGAATAGGGAGTCCTATGATTTAAGAATTAAACTTGAAAAAAATTTAGATAATTATATCGAGCAGTTTAAACCTTATGGTTTATCTTTTATAAAAGAAGAGATAATTATTAAAGAGTATAGCCTAATACATTTATAGGCAATAAAAAAAGCCATTTCACTTTTGCAAAATGGCCTTTAATTCACTTTCATTGATTTTTACTTTTTAGGGTAACGTTCCTTAAATTCTTTTAATCCAGCATCTAGGAACTTTTGGTATTTAACTACATCCAACTCGTAAGCGGTTGGTCCAGTTAGTGGTTTGCCATTAAAGTCTAAGGCAAAGTAGTACGGTTGAGATGCTTGGTCGAATTTACTCATTTGCAAATCACTCCAAACATTTCCAATATTTCTTAATTTATTTCCTGAGAACTCAGATACTCTTACTTCGCTCTTAGGAAGGGGTTTCTTATCATCTACAAAGAGAGATATCAGAACATATTCCTCTTCAAGGGTTTCTTTTACTTTAGGGTCTGACCATACTGCTAATTCCATATTTCTACAATTAACACACCCAAAGCCTGTAAAGTCAACAATTACTGGCATTTTATGCTTTTTAGCATATTCCATTCCTTCGTCATAATCTTCAAATTGGGCATGCACCGTTCCATCATAAAGATTAAAGTCTTGGGTGGTTATCGTGGGCGAGAATGCCGATATGGCTTTTAAAGGTGCTCCCCATAAGCCAGGTACCATATACATTGCAAATGATAGTGAAATCATTGCAAGGAATAATCTAAATACTCCTACCTTCTCTACTTTCGAGTCGTGGCTAAACATGAGCTTGCCAAGTAAGTACATTCCTAGAAGTGTAAATATTACAATCCAAAGTGATAGGAATACCTCTCTGTCAAGAATATGCCAATGGTAAGCCATATCTGCAACTGATAAGAATTTTAGAGCTAATGCTAGTTCTAAGAATCCTAAAACAACTTTTACAGAGTTTAACCAACCACCTGATTTCGGCATTGATTGCATCATTGATGGGAATATTGCAAATAAAGTAAACGGTAGTGCTAAAGCAAGAGCAAAACCTGTCATACCAATTGCTGGCCCCCACATTCCTTTTGTAACAGCTTCAACTAATAAGGTGCCAATAATAGGTCCTGTACATGAGAATGAAACAAGAACAAGAGTAAAGGCCATGAAAAAGATACTGATTAAACCAGATGTTTTATCAGCTCTCTGATCCATTTTATTAGTCCATTTTGTAGGTAACTGAATTTCAAATGCACCTAAAAATGAAATTGCAAATACTATAAGTATTGCAAAGAAAATAATATTAAAAACAGCAGATGTTGCCATTGCGTTCATCGCATCAGCACCAAATATTGCCGTAATTCCTAAACCAAATGCAACATAAATAAGAACTATAGAAAGGCCATAAATTATAGCGTCTTTCTTGCCTTTGGCTTTGTCAGATTTTTTCAAAAAGAAGCTTACAGTCATTGGTATCATTGGCCATACACAGGGTGTCATAAGTGCAATTAAACCTCCACCAAATCCTAGTAGAAAAATAATAAAGAAACTTTTATTGACAATAGAATTATCATTTTCGTAAGTGCTTAGTTCGGCTGTGACAGATTCGTAAATTAAATCATACCATTCATCATCACTTAAATCATCATACTTACTAGCTTCAATAGCCTCTTTAGATGTTGCTTCAATTACAGCAACAGTTGAGTTCTCCTCAATATTATCAGGATTATTTGTTTCTTCAGGTGTTGTAGTCTTAGTAGTGCTTTCGCTTGCTTTAGTATTGCTTCCATTTTCAATACTTGCATCAGCTTTTATTGTTAAAACAAAGTTATGAGTAATTGGCATACAAGCACCGTTTATACAGGCTTGAAACTCAATAGCTCCTTGAATTTTTATTTCTTTATTTGTTAGTATATTTATTTTCTGTTTAAAGGTAGCTGTTTTATCCCAATACTTAGTTAAGCCACCTAGAGCATCATCATATTCTTCAGTTGGTTTAGGAGATTCACTTACTTTTCCCGCTAACTTATAACCTGCAATATCATCAAAATAAAATGCCATAGGCATTGTTCCTTCTGAGTATTGTGAATAAAAATGCCAATGTTCTTCCGCTGTTCCTATAAAAGTTAATGTGTATTCGTTATCACCAGTTTTTTCTGCACTTTGAGTAAAACTAACTGGGTCTTTTGCCTTTTCCTGTTTCCCGAAAGAAGCAAGCCCCTGTGCATTAGTTGTTACTGTCCCGAATGCAATAAACAAACTTAGAAATACAATAAGTATATGTTTCATAATACAGCTTTAAATAATCTAATATGTGTGTGTCATAATAAAGGCTGCAAAAGTAGTAAAATTGTACAATTAAAAATCTTCTAAATGTTATAAAAATTTAAATTGCTTTTGAAAAAAAATTATTTGAATGAATTTGGGGCTTTTGGAGAGGGAAGAGGAGGGGAATTGAAAAGGAGAAATGGAGAAAAGGAGAAAAGGGGAAATGGAGAAAAGGAGAAAAGGAGAAAAGTTTTGCATGGCAACGTGAAGCCTTCGCTATGTCCGCTGAACAAATGAGCGAAGCCTTCACTTTTGGGTTGGGAAGTTGAAATGGAGAAAAGGAGTTCACCTACGCTAAAGCTTCGGTGAAAGACAGAGGAAAAAAAGGAAAGAGGAGTTCACCTACGCTAAAGCTTCGGTGAAGGA
>JAOZKO010000167.1 GCA_029935325.1 Bacteroidales bacterium | reverse complement strand
AACATCTGGCTGCTTTGGCGGGGTCATATAATGAGTCACTAAGAAACATAAGGTGACTTAAAATAGTATTGTATGGTGTGCCTAGATTAAATTCAAAATTAACAGAATCAGGGATGTCTTTTATAATTTCCTTTTGAAATTCTTTCCCTTGCTTTGTTGGTTCAACGTTTAATACATATTTATTATAGAGACTTGGGATTGCTTTTATTGTTTCAATGGAATAATACCATCTTCTATTGTCTCTAATAAGGTATATCTTTGGTTGGTTAGCAAATAATACATATTTATCATCCTTTGTTATTCCTTTTCGTCTATTTGACACACCCTCAATATCTAAATTGAGCTTTTTAATAATACTATACAAATCTTTTATAGCTTTCTTTTGAGTATTGACACTAAGCTTATTTTCTTCAAAAGTAAAAATAGCAATATCAAGATCTCTATGAGAACTATTAACAAAATAGAGATGTGATTTGACTAGATTTTGTGGAGTAGAATTTGAGAACTCCCAATCATCTTGTGATATTGCAGTGGTGCTGACTAAACTGGCAATAATAAATAGTAGTAGATGTTTTAACATAATTTCCAAATTAAGATTTGTTTGCACTGCTTACTTTCCCAACAATAAAGGCAATGATAATTGTAAGGTATAATTGACCTGAGAGACCTATAAAAATACTTAGGCTTCTCGCAATGGAAGATTGTGGAGAAAAGTCGCCAAAGCCGATGGTTGTAAGTGTAATATAACTGTAATATATAATTGTAGAAAGATTGGTATGGCCGTTAAGATTAATTGCACCTGGATTAATAACAATTATAACAGAATTGAGTAATGTTGCTACTACTCCGATTAATAAATAACCAATAATAGCATCAAGAATTACATTGTTATTTATTTGTTTCGATCTTGCAATCTGCATTATTAAAATAAATGTAATTATTAGGAAAATTACTGCAGAAATACCAAAGCTTATAACACTTGTTGTTGTACCTTCAATAAATGCTAGGACTATGTTTTGAGTTAATCCAAAATATAATAATGACTTTAAAAATGTAGTTTTCTTTTCAATAACCGAGAAAGTAGCTATAAAGATAAAAGAATATAGAATGAGGTTAATATATGCCTTGAAAGGTGTTAGGGCAATTAGCGGCCCAGCAAAAATAAACATTAAAATGCTAATAAACAGATAAATGCTTTTTGGAACTTTTTGAATATGTTTTATCATCATGCAAAGATATACAAAATCGTTAATTAATGCAGGTACTAATTAATGTACATAAGAAAATCATCAAAATTTTCCTAGCAATAAACAGCAGAGGGAGTTCATTATTTATCACTACTTTTATTTCAGCACTCAGCATACAATACTTAACACACAACACATTAACACAAAACACAAAGCACAAAACACAAAACACCAATTCTTATATTCTGCTTGCATTATAATATTGTGTAATTTTGTATCATTAAATTATTTTTCATTTAAGAATTGTAAAATAAAATTATATGAGAAAATATATATTTAGATTATTTCTTGTTTTGTTTTTAGGAACCATTGCTTTTTCAGCGAAGGCTCAGGATTTCAACACATTTACAGATAAGCTGTATTGGGGTGGAAATTTTGGAATATCATTTGGCACATATACATATATACAAGTAGCACCAGTTGTTTCTTATGCTGTAACTGATAAGTTTATTGTAGGATTAGGTTTGGATTACACCTATTTTAAGGATAATCGAAACCCATTGTATTCTTACGAGGGATCAACATGGAGCCCAAGATTATTTGCTCGATACTTTGTTTTGGATGATCTGTTTTTACATGGAGAATATTTGCAGGTATTTTATAAAGATGTTTATAATACCTTCAATCCTGATATGTGGGCAACTTACCGATTAATATATGCTGGTGGTGGTTATCGCTCGTGGATAGGTCCAAATTCATATACTTTTATAATGCTGCTCTTTAATGTGGAAAGTAGTGATTTTGATTTTGGAATTAACCCACTTATTCAGATTGGCTTTGCAGCAGGTTTTTAAGTTTCAAAACAAAAAGCACATAACACATAACACAAAACACATATCACATATCACATAACACATAACACTCAACACATAACACCTACATATACCAAGAAGCATACATATGATAGCTATCGGAAATCCTATTAATTTCACCTTTAGTTAATTCTGGGTCAATGCTCTTGATTTTCTTGGCAGGAGTGCCAGCATATATTGAACCACTTTCTACCACAGTATTTTTCGTAACTACAGCTCCCGGTGCGATTATACAATTACTTTCCACAACAGCATCATCCATTATTATTGCTCCCATTCCAATAAGAACATTATCGTGAATAGTACAACCATGGATTACAGCATTATGTGCTATTGATACATTATTGCCAATATTTGTAGGGCTTTTCTTATAAGTGGCATGCACGGTGGCATTGTCTTGTATGTTTACATTATTACCAATTCTAATAGAATGTACATCGCCTCTTATTACTGCACTATACCAAATGCTACAATCGTTACCCATTTCTACATCTCCTACTACAACAGCGGTTTCAGCCAAAAAACAGTCTTTCCCAAATTTTGGAGTATGTCCTAATAATTCTCTAACGATTGCCATAATATTCTAGTTTTATTATTCTATTTGTTTTTTCATTTATTGCAAACCTATCATCTATTCTATGTCCAATAATCCACACAATTTTTTTTCCGGAACAAAGCAAAAGTGTATTCCTTTTATCAGCGGTGCTAAATTTCTGGTCAATAAAAAAGTCACTAAGTTTCTTTTTACCTTTCATGCCAAACGGCTGAAAATAATCGCCTTCTTGCCAACTTCTAATCTCCAGTGGAAATTGTAACTTATCGAAATCAATAAAGGCAAAATTTGAATCATTTAATTTATAATTACCTTCAAAAGGGAAGTGAGTGCGAATAAAATTCTCTTGCCACCGTGGGTCTTCTGCATTCTTAAGCCAAAGGGATGTTTTTGTTGAATTATCGCCATTTAGCTCTTCTAATACTAATGTTTCTCTTTCAATAATAAGCTGATGAGATGAGCTTTGGATTCTTTTTCCACTTTCATTATTATTGATAAGTCTCAGGATGTCAACAATATGCTCATTGTTGAAGTTAAAATCTTTTAAACTATAGTATAATATCAGCTTATGAGAACTGTGCTTCAGAAGGTCTTTGATATTAATACTCTTATTTCCTGATTCAGTTGTTTTAATAAGCCCATCAACTTCTTTTTTTATATGGATATCTGCAAATTCTTCCATATCTTTTAAATAGCTCAAGGATTGATTTAAGCTTTCGCTAAAGTTGTGCCGTAGTTCATATAAATGTGGCAGAATATGGTGACGAATATAATTCCGTTGATATTTATCGGAGGCATTAGATGAGTCTTCGCGAAAGGGGATATTATTACTTTTAGCAAATTGATCTATTTTTTCTCGAGTTGTAAATAGGAGAGGGCGGATAATTTTAGCTTTTTGCTTTGCCATACCATGCATCCCTGAAATTCCTGTTCCTCTAATTAAGTTAATAAGAAATGTTTCTGTTTGATCGTCCAAATGGTGAGCAATGGCAATATAATTAAAGTTGTTCTTAATGGCAATTTCTTCAAACCATTTATAGCGCAAGTCTCTTGCTGCCATTTGTGTGCTGATTTTCTTTTCTTTAGAGAAAGATGCTGTATCAAACTCTTTTTGAAAAATCTGAATATTATTTTCTAAGCAGTAATCTAAAACAAACCTACTATCTTTATCTGATTCATCATCCCTTAGCTTGAAATTAATATTTGCAACAGCAAATTTTAGTTCAGTATTCTGGAAAAGCTTCAGCATTACCATTGAGTCAATTCCCCCACTAATAGCAAGTAAGTAGGTGTTATCTTCATTGCGTACTACAATTGATTCAAGAAAGTTTTGAAATGCTTTAATCATACTGCAAAATTATATAAAAAATTGGCATAAAAAAAGCTGCTCTAGAGCAGCTTTTTTATATGTGTTGAAAAATAGTTTATTCAACTATCATTTTCTTAGTAACAGAAGAGTTTCCTGCATGAACAGTATAGAAATAAATACCGCTAGCTAAACTACTACCATTGATGTCAATAGTGTGAGTTCCAGCAGTTCTAGAACCATAATTCATTTCATAAACTTTTTGTCCAGTAATATTGATTACTTCAATACTTAAGCTGGAAGCTTTGTCAAGATTAACATCAATAGAAGTTATTCCATTAAATGGATTTGGACGATTTTGAGAAACAGTTACAATATTATCAATAGAGCTTTTGAAGCCAGGGTTGCTTACGAAATCAGCATCTGTAAACTCAATTCCTTTAACATAGTTATGAGTAATAGGGTTTAAAGGATCAATACCTTTGTCTATTTCAGTTATTGGAACTGTATATGTTCCATTATTGCTAAATACTACATCAGACATATAATGGAAGTAACAATCTCCATACAAGCTTGTGCCTATTGTAAAGTTAGTTGCATTAGTTTGTTTTAATGTAACAATATCCCAAGCTGCAACAATAATATCGGGGAACATATTTAATAAATTACCATCAGCTCCCACTGGAGCAATTGTTGTATCACTATCAGTCCAAGAAGCAAATATTTTTGTACCATCAGTAGTTTTACCAGCTTGTAAACGTAAATCCCAACCTGTTTCGTTAGCAGTACCAGAGCCATATCCACTTTCAGCAGCAGGTACATCAAATGTATAAAGATCACCTAAATGGCGAGCTTCCCAACCTGAGGATGTAGTATAAATGTCAAAAATTGGATTTGAAAACTTATCGCTTGAATAAGTATATAACCAAGTTAAAGAATCATTACCATCTGAAGAACTAGATCTGATATAAGATATAAGGTGTAGGTCACCATTAGCATCAACAACACCATCTAATGATGGGCTGAATGCAGGACGGCTAGTTGTTAAACCTTGCATCGGACGCAAATAATCAGTTAAATTTGTAAGTGTTGAAAAATCAAATACTGGCATCATAGCCCAAGTAGTACCGCTATTAGTAGTTTTCCATACTAATGGTTGGTATGAGCGTGTATCATTTGAAGAATCACGTCCAATTGTCCAATAATATCCGATTGTTCCATCGGCTGACCAAGCATTATTCCAAAACCAAGCATAAGCAGCTACGTCACCATCTGCATCAAGAACAAAATCATGATGGAATTTATCATATGTCCAATCAAAATTCGAATTAGTTGAGTTAAATGTACCTGTTAAGATAAAAGTTGTATCGTGGTAATAAGGAATCTCATTAGTAGTTGCTCCAACAACGTGTACTTTTCCGTCAGTACAAGCAACTAATCCGTTACGAATTAGTTCGCCCTGAGAAGGTAGTAAACTGTTGCTTACATAAGCACTATCAAGTTGAATGCTACCTGCAAATGTCTCAGTCCACCCTGCACCGTCAGAAACAGGTCCAACATATGCTGAAAAAGCATTATTAACGTTAGTGTTTCCAGTTGGGTTGTGAATAACTCCACCTGGGTAACGATTGTTATGTCCTGTTGTATTACTCATAACCATAAATGCACTCCATGTATTTCCTCCATCAGATGATCTGGTAGAAATAATATCTCCTGAAGAAACAGCTCCAACTTCACCAACTTTCGCACGGTGAGTAAATTGAATAAGACCTAGATCCTCATTAGCTGTAAGTACACTTTGTTGCTCAACCAACATTGTATAAACATTGTTTGAATAACCAAGGGTAACTGAACTAACAACTCCTTTGTCTGATTTTTTGAAGTTAACTGGCCCAGGAATATCATTAACTTGTAAATCTTGCACGTTTAGTGCTTTTTGTGGGCGCGGATCTTGCTTGTAATCCGTTTGTAAAGTGCTTTGTCCATATACCCAAGATCCTAGACCTAGAGCCAAAGCAAAAAGTAATCCTCTTTTCATGTTATAAAAATTTAGTTAGACTTTAATTAATTTCTGTTTAGAATAATATTAATCTCCAAAATTACATAAAATTTTAATTTGGAATAAGAAAATTTAGAAAAATATTTGGATATAAGATTTTCCATCTAAAATTTAAAATGTATTTGGTTATTTTGATGTATTTGTGATGTCTGTTTTGCAGTCAAAAGCATGGGCTCTCTCCCTGAGAGACAAACTCCGAACTTCCAACTACTCCTGAATATAAATACGTTTTACACGTGCCGAAATAGAAGTTAGCAACTCATAAGGAATAGTATTTATTCGCTTTGAAAGGTCTTGAATACTAGGATTCTCACCAAACACACAAACCTCATCTCCTTCATTTGCTTCCACATTTCCTAAATCTACCATGCACATATCCATACATACGTTTCCAATAATAGGAT
>JAOZKO010000166.1 GCA_029935325.1 Bacteroidales bacterium | reverse complement strand
CTGCCCCGACCAATCGGGGAAGAAATTGACGTTTTCTGGCAAGCACTATTTAGCATATCCGAGCCATTAACAAAATTATAATTATGAAAACACAAGCAAAATATTTTTTAGTAGTCATTATCTTTTCATTTATATTAGGCTGTGATAAAAATGACACTTTAGAGCCTCAAATTCCGGGAGAGTACTTTCCTGCCTTTCCAAAAACATGGTGGGAATATCAGAAATATAATAATGATATAATTAGATATGAGATATCTGATAAATATGAAGAATGTGAAGGGAAACTTCGCCCCATATTTTTAAATGCAGATAAATGTATTCAAGGTGAATCAATTGTATTTGGTTTTAATGGCGAAGGAGCGTGGGCAGTGGCAGAATCCCCAATATATTCTTTAGATATTGATAGTGAAATGATATGTCCATATTCCTTTTCAACATTAAAAGAATCTCCATTAATGGGACCACCAATAGAGGAAATATCATTTCGAAGAGTATTAATAAAAAAGGATACAAACTTAACAATTGGAAGTAATAATTATGACAATGTAATACTTATTAAAGAATTCAGTCTTCATGACTCATTACATCTTTATATTGATTATTTTGCAAAAGATATTGGTTTAATAAAAAGGGATAGAATTATGAAAACAGATTCAATTCCTGAGTTGGTAACTATTATGACTCTTAAAAATTACCATATTGAAAAATAATACTATTGAGTATATTGGTAAAAGTTTGCCCAGACCCCTTTCTAATATTTTATAAAACCAACCTAATAATTTAATATCTTAGCTGCTTAATAAATAACTCAAATATATGATAGAACTATATCCACAATTATTAAAGCTTTATAATCAAATTGATAGTAGATTTAGAGGTGCTGAGATGGTGGATATATTTGCACCATGGGGTGATTATATACAGTAGCCATAATTTAATAGATATGTATATAAAATCAATAGTAATACTTCTATGTATTTTCGTTTTTGGTTCATTCCAAGCAGAGCGAACAGATTCAACTAAATATATTACAAAGCTTGATCCTAAGGAGGGTAAGAGAGTTATTAAGCAATGCTCAAGAGCAGCGCCTAAAAAGGTTAGAAGCTTTTTCTATGTACAAGATTCCACATTAAGCATATTGAAACAGGAGTTTGATAAAATAAAAAAAGTTAAATCCTCTTTTAATTCATATATAAAAGATTTTGACAGATATGCATATCAAGTAATCGGAATGGTTATTAAGAAAGAAACCTATGTCTACATAAATGCATTTCCAATAGGTGAAAAAAATCCTGATGATGTTAAGAAATACTGGAGAGAAAAAGCAGTGGTTGTTTGTGATGGAGGACATGGCTATTGGGGGGTATTATTCAATGTAGAACAAAAAACATTCAGCGAACTGCATAGAAATGGACCTGGGCCATATTTTATAGAATAAAAGATAAGACTAAGTCTATGGTTTGCAACGCGATAAAATCGCGCAGCAGCGGGGAAGATTTGAAACTTACAAGCTAAATAACTTTACCTAATAAAAGCTACAGTGCATGCTGCATTAAGTGTCTCTAGCAAAGATTAATACTAGTACGGAGAGAAATAAAGTAACGAAAACTAAACTTAAATTAATGGCATGCCCCCCGCTGGTGCACGATTTTATCGTGTTCCATCAGTATAATAGGTTCCAATAACTGGCACAAACAAGCATAGCAATTAGTGTCAGCAAGCAAACGCACTATTTTACAGTGTTTAGTCAGAAATTGGCGTTTTTTGGCAAGCACTAATTGGCTTATTATTATAAAGTATATTTTTATATATTTGCTAAATGATGGAAGGAATTGTAAATTGGAAAAGAGTTTTTTTAAAAATAATAATATTATGAAGAATATTAAAAATATATTTCTGTTTTGTGCTTTAACTTTGTTTTTGTATAACAATGTAAAATCACAAAACATTGATACTGTTTTTTTATCCTCAACGGCTACAGACTCTACCATAAATGCTCACATTCATGTTTATTCTCCTTATGAAATAGGATTTGTTGACTATACAAGTGTTTTGAGTAATGATACAATTAATATGTCAGCTTGTTATTGGTACACTATGAGTAGCGTTATGACAGAAGTAGACACATTTTTAATTATACCTATATCACCAATAAATAATAGTTATATATTAGATTTGAAAATATATAATTCCTCATCAAAAGATTCCTGCACTTTCAATATTCTTACAGATTCGCTAGTTCTATCTTTTAGCACACCGTTGGACGTTAATGATAATATTAAAAACACTGGGATATTTGTATATCCTAATCCAACAAATGATATACTACTCATTAACAATACAAGTAATTTGTTGATTAGTAATACTTCATTGATAAATTCTAATGGAAAAGTAGTTCTAAATTATAAAGGCTATATTGAAAAAATAAATACAAGTGATTTATTATACGGGGTTTATTTGTTAGAATTGAAAACAGAAAAGGGGTCATTTATAAAGAAGATTATAGTACAATAATAATAAATACACCCCGTTGCTACGCGATTTTATCGCGTTCCATAAAGTAAAATTAGACCACTAAATGAAAATACAAAAACATATTGAAGGTTTATGGATTATAGCTCTATTGATGGTTTTGCTTTTTGCATATTCATTTTATCCCATTAGACCTGCATTATGGAGTAAATTATTAGGATTACAAATTATATCACTTTTCTTTTCAGTTTATTTAATTTTTACCTTTAGAAAAAAGTCAATATTTATTCCAAAATCACCAATAATAATTGTCTATGGTTTATTTATTATCAGCCTTTTACCAGGCTGTTTGCTTGCAGTTAATACCGCTTTAGCTTGGAGCGAATATGCCAAAATACTTAGTTTCTTTTTTATATTCCTAATGGCATATATTGTCAATAGCCAATACAGTTTAAGGGATTATTTTTTAAAGGGTCTATTGATATTTATTCTGTTCTCGATCTTGGTTGCAGTATTGCAATTAGTGTTTTTGGTTTATAGTGATTTGCCTGCCGACTGGTTTATATTAGTTCAAAAATTCTTTGGTGATATTCCTGCTTCAGCAGATATTCACCAAAAGACATATTATTTAAAATCTCTTTTTGCACATCGCAATTTATTTGCTCAAATATTGCTTCTTACATTGCCATTTATAGGTTTTATAGCTTATGGCAAAAATGGATTCTGGAAATATCTAGCTTTTTTCACCATTATTTTAATGATAATTGCCTTGGTTTTCCTTTATGTGCGGAGTGTTTGGGTGATTGGGTCAATTAGTATTTTAATAGGAATAATCCTTATGTTTGCTACATCAGGTAAAAGTATTATTAAAACCAGGAAAAGTCTTTTGAGTTTAATAGTCATAGCTTTTGTTTTTGCGATTAGTTTTATCTTAATTCAAAAAAGCACTAAAATAAAAGAAACATTTACTAAGCAGAGCGATTGGATAAAGAATGCTTCTTATGGCTCGGCAAATGAGCGATTGCGTCTTTGGCAATCCACTATTCCTATGATAAAGGATAATGCATTGCATGGTATAGGTCCTAATAATTGGGGAATTATTATTCCTAAATATCTAAAGCATGAGCTACGCGATGTAAGTTCAGGAAATTATACTCAGTTTCAGCGCCCACATAATGATTATTTGCAAATGATAGCAGAATATGGGATAATTGCTTTCTTATTGTTTGCAACAGTGATTATTTGGACAGTTATTTTACTATTTAAAAAACTAATTAGGAGTCAAAGCCAAGAGGAAAATTTTTGGATAATCTCTTTAATATTGTTTTTTGTAATCTACGCAGGAATTAGTTTTTTTAGCTTTCCAAAAGAAAGGGTTGAGCATCAGCTATTATTGGCTTTGGCTTTAGCCATCAGCTTGTCGGTTGGCAAAACTGATAAGCTCACCAATAAGTGGCATATTTCCAAGCCGATAGTTATTCCGGTGATATTAGTTCTGTTGTGGCTTCCGTTAGTAGCTCTCTCTATATTAATGCTGCAAAGCGATATTAATATAAAGAAGGCCTATGAGTATAGAGCAAATGGAGATATCACTCAATATAAATACTTTGAAAAAGCTAGGCAGTTGTTTTATAATATTGATCCTAATGGTACTCCTATTGATTGGTATATTTCCTATCAATATTCATCATTAGGAAATATGCTTATGACTGAACGCTATCTTAGGTCAGCACTAGCAGCACATCCTTATCATAAGCATAGCTTAAACGATTTGGGGACAATAATAGGAATTAAGCAAGACAATGCAACAGCGGAAAAACTATATTTGCAAGCACTTGATATTGCACCTAGTTTTGTAGATGCCAACGTAAATATGGCTATTATTAAAACCCAAATGGCAGATTATAATAGTGCTTGGTATTATTTGTCTAAGTGTGATACTTCAAATTATCATAGCTATTATCGGCCTGCAATAAATGAAGTTTGCCTGCATTTGGGGATTGAACTTTATAATAAAATAGAGCCTTCGGATAGTCTTTTTGCATCTACTATAAGTCGAATATTGCAAGATCCAGAGTGGATTTGGCTTTGTCATAAGCATGCCATTGAAAATAATTGCACACTGATGCAACAATTTGTAGATGAGGCTGTCTATGTTTTATTAGAAGTTGAAAAAGAAATTAGTAAAGAAACTGCAGAAATTATTAAAAACAAATACTAACCCACTAATTATGAATAAAATATACACATTAATGATTGGTCTGATTCTAAGCGTAAGCTTAATGAGTCAAAATTTGCAAACTATAAATCCTAATACGGGTATTTCGGGGCATACACTAGCTCTATCGCTTACGGGGCAAAATACTCATTTCAACCAAGGGAGTAATACTATTTGGTTTAGCGTTGGCTCTACTACCGCTTTTAGTATGACAAATCCTACAGCAACGAGTTCAAGTGTAATTAGTGGTAATGTGTCCATCCCGTATGGAACACCAAATAGCGTATATAATGTTAATGCTCATAATAATACTGATGGTATTATGACCATGTATAATGCTTTTATAGTGTCAGCAAGTGGCGCACAGATTATTAGTGTAGCACCAAATAATGCAAATCATGGACAAACGCTTAGCCTTAGCTTAAGCTGCCAGAATGCTAATTTCTCAAGTGGATCAAATACTCAAGTATGGTTTAGTCAGGGAAGTTATACTATGATGGGAACTAATACCACTGTTCTGAGTAATAATTTAATAAATACAGATTTATATATTAGTCAGACTGCTCCATCAGGGGTTTATAATTCTTTGGCTTCCAATAGCATTGATGGCACACTGATGAAAGCATCTTCATTTACTGTCAATAATTACATTCCTGCAGTATCAAATGTTTATCCAAACATCTCTAAACCAGGCAAAAATATTGATTTTCTCATAGAAAATTCTAGTAGCTATAATGGTCAATATTATTATCAAAAAGCGAATGAGATAATTCCAATTAATATTCAGCACAATGTTATGGGATATGGAATATATGGTAATGCCAGTATCCCCGCTACGGCTAGTTTAGGAGTTTATGATATCGTTGTTATTGATAATAACTCTACTTATAAAGTTTCAAATGCATTAACATTAGTGGCTCCTACCTTACCATCCATTGATTCTGCTGTTGTTGAAACTTCAAATTACCAAGTTTTGAATGTATATGGAAGTCAAACCCATTTTACTTCAAATAATTTAACCGTAATAGTTGATACACTTGCCTTATGGTATCCAAACGATTCAGTTGTTGTAATAAGTGATACGCATTTAAAGGTTTATGGAATGTTTTTGCTGATGGGAATTAAGAATTACAGTCCAATTCAAGTCTGGGTGAAAATTATTAACCCAATAGATGATACTTTAAGCTATCCTTTTAGAGCTTACTATGCAGCCTCCATTGGTGATGATTTAGGTACCTTTAATAATATCCGCTATTTCCCAAATCCAACATCTGATATTGTTAGAATCCAATCTGAAGAGTTTACTGGCAATACAGTATTTGTAGAAGTATTTAGCCCTGATGGTAAGTTACTTTTATCGCATAAATTTGCTATTGGTGAGCCTATTAATATTGATTTGAAATCGTACCCAAGTGGATTGTATAATATCCGTATTAGCTCCCAACATAAGACTAAGACATTAAGTGTAATTCGAAGATAAATATTTTATTATAGATTATAAGGCCGCTTCAAATATTTTGGAGCGGCTTTTTGGTTTGGATTTTAGATGACTAGTCAGTATTGTTTTTTTTAGAACTAATAAGAGTTATTTGTTTTGAAATTAATACGATAACATATTCCGTATATTGCTGACCCTGAAATGGTCAAATAATAATTGCAATGTTAGTAATAGATATTCATTAGCCCAGTGCTTTAGCTCTGGGCTATAAATTGAGATAAATCATCAGTTTTGGCGGTATTATTGATTTTTATTCAATAATA
>JAOZKO010000165.1 GCA_029935325.1 Bacteroidales bacterium | reverse complement strand
TCGTTTCATAATATTAAATTGTTTGTGATGAGTATTAAATTAAAAAAAACAAGCTTGTTACATTATCTAAAATTTCGCTTTTTAGAATTTTGTATCGATAAGACGCATTTGTTGCGTGGAAGTTACAAGCAAGTGTAATTTTTGTTAGATTTCCTTAGAAATTTAATTTAAGATTATACTAATGCGAAATCTCAATAAAAAAACTGCAAAATTATTTGTGATTTTTTGTTAAAAAAACGGTAGTCGTTTAATGGATTTGTTACTTTTGCAACCGTTAATATTACTTAGTAAATAATATCTAAATATAATAGCTATGAACAATGCCATTTATCAGTTTGCTTTACCTGCTAATGAGCCTGTAAAGAACTATGCATCAGGGTCTCCTGAGCGTAAAGAGCTACAAGCTAAATTGGTCGAATTACAAGGCCAGGAAATAGAAATCCCTTTAATCATTGGAGGAAAGGAAGTTAAAACCGGGAATATCGGTACAGTTACCATGCCTACAGATCATGGTCATGTATTAGCAACTTATCATAAAGCTGGACCTGCAGAGGTACAAATGGCAATTGATGCCGCCTTAGCAGCACATAAAAAATGGTCAGAAATGCCATGGGTTGAGCGTGCTTCAATAACTTTAAAAGCTGCTGAACTATTAGCAACAAAATATCGCGCATTAATTAATGCTGCAACAATGCTAGGACAAGGGAAAAATGCTTTTCAGGCGGAAATAGATGCTGCCTGTGAAACAATTGATTTTCTTCGTTTCAACGCAAACTATGCTGGTCAGATTTATGCCGACCAACCTGCTTCAAGTGCAGGAGTAATCAACCGTTTGGAATATCGTCCTTTGGAAGGATTTATATTCTCACTTACTCCATTTAATTTTACTGCAATTGCTGCCAACCTAAATATGGCACCAGTACTTATGGGTAATGTTACTGTTTGGAAGCCTGCTACTACAGCTATTCTTTCAAACTACTATTTGATGCAAATTTTCAAAGAAGCTGGTTTACCTGATGGCGTTATTAACTTCATCCCTGGTCAGGGTTCTGTTATTGGAAAAGAAATTTTTGCTCATCGCGATTTTGCTGGTATTCACTTTACTGGCTCTACCAATACCTTCCAGCACTTCTGGAAAATTATAGGCGGAAACATTATGAATTATCGCTCATATCCTCGCATAGTTGGTGAAACTGGTGGTAAAGATTTTATCTTCGCTCATAGTACTGCTGATTACGAAATCCTTGCTACAGCAATTACTCGTGGCTCTTTTGAATATCAAGGACAGAAATGTTCTGCTTCTTCTCGTGCTTATGTTCCAAAGTCACTTTGGGCTAATGTAAAGAAGAATGTAGAAGCTGATCTTGCAGAAATTAAAATGGGTGACGTAACTGATTTTACAAACTTTGTAAATGGTGTTATTGACGAAGCTGCCTTTGATAGCATTGCAAGCTATATTCAAATGGCTAAAGATAGCGATGTTGCTGAAGTAATAATGGGTGGTGGTTGTGATAAATCAAAAGGTTACTTTATTGAGCCTACGGTTATTCTTACTACTGATCCTAATTTTGTAACAATGGAAGAAGAAATTTTCGGCCCCGTTATTACAATTTATGTTTATGAAGATGATAAGTATGCTGAGACATTGAAGCTATGTGATACAACTTCTCCTTATGCGCTTACTGGTGCTATTTTCGCACAAGATCGTGAGAAATTACTGGAAGGATACGAAGCTCTTCGTTATGCTGCTGGTAACTTCTACTTAAATGATAAGCCTACAGGTGCCGTTGTTGGACAACAACCATTTGGTGGTGCTCGCGGTAGTGGAACTAATGATAAGGCGGGTAGTTATTTGAATCTAATTCGTTGGACAAATACACGTACTATTAAGGAAACTTTAGTAGCTCCAACAAACTACCAATACCCATTCTTAGAAAAAGATTGATAAAATACTGATAGTATAGCCAATTCAATAATTGGCTATACTTTTTACAATACGACACAAATAAAATAATTAATATTATGATGGATATCAAAAAAGCAATGGAAACATTGGGCGTTAAAGAACTTAACCAAGGTGTTTCTACTGGTGTTGAATGGTTTGAAACAGAAGGAGCAATTACTTCTTCATTTTCTCCAATCGACGGAAAAGAAATAGGCAGAGTAAAAAATGGTACTCTTGACGATTACGAAATGGTAGTTAAGAAAGCTCAAGCAGCTTTTAAGGAGTGGCGATTAGTTCCTGCTCCAATTCGTGGTGAATTAGTTCGCCAAATTGGATTAGAACTTCGTAAATATAAAAATGAGCTTGGTGCTTTAGTTACCTACGAAATGGGTAAAATCTACCAAGAAGGTTTAGGTGAAGTTCAAGAAATGATTGATATTTGTGACTTTGCTGTTGGGCAGTCACGATTGATGAATGGTGTATCGCTACAAAGTGAGCGTCCTGAGCATCGCTTAACAGAGCAATACCAACCTCTTGGAGTTGTTGGAATTGTTACTTCATATAATTTCCCTGTTGCTGTTTGGGCATGGAATTCTGCACTAGCAATTGCTGCTGGTGATGTTGTTATCTGGAAGCCGAGTTCAAAAACTCCTTTGACAGCAGTTGCAACACAAAAAATTATTGCAGATGTACTTAGAGCAAATAATGTTCCTGAGGGAGTATTCAATTTGATTATTGCTAAGTCATCAGTAATGGGTGATAATTTCTTAGCTGATAAGCGTGTGAATCTATTGTCTGTGACTGGTTCTACAGCTGTTGGAAAACGTGTTGGTGGTATTGTTGGAAAACGTCTTGGAAAAACAATCCTTGAGTTAGGTGGTAATAATGCAGTTATTATGACTCCTAATGCTAATATTCCAATGGCAATTACATCCACTGTTTTTGGCACTGTTGGTACTGCTGGTCAGCGCTGTACGTCTACTCGTAGAATTATTATTCACGAAGATATTTATGATGAAGTACGCGATAAAATGATTGCTGCTTATCATAAAATTGAAAATAAAGTGGGAAATGCATTGGACGAAAACTTCTTAGTTGGGCCACTTATTGACGAACATTCTGTTACTCTTTTCCGCAATGCCGTTGAGCAAGTAGAAAAAGAAGGTGGAAAAGTATTGTTTGGTGGACAAAAATTAGAAGGTGAAGGTTTTGAATCAGGAAACTATGTTATGCCTTGTATTGCTGAAGCTAATAATAGCTTTGAAATAGTTCAAGAAGAAACTTTTGCACCTATCGTTTACCTTATTAAGTATAGCGGTGATGTAATGAATGCTATCGAGATTCAAAATGATGTACCACAAGGTTTGTCTTCATGTATCTTTACTGATAATGTTCGCGAAGCAGAATTATTTACTTCAGTAGCTGGTTCCGATTGTGGAATTGCTAATGTAAATGTAGGAACTTCAGGAGCTGAAATCGGTGGAGCATTTGGTGGTGAAAAAGATACTGGTGGAGGACGCGAGTCTGGTTCTGATGCATGGAAAGTTTATATGCGTCGTCAAACTACCACAGTGAATTTTGGTATTGAATTGCCTCTTGCACAAGGAATCAAATTTGATTTATAAAATACTTTTTCCTAGCCTTTTTCTTGGGCTCTGAATAAGAATAAGGAACGATTAGTAAATAAGTTGTAATAGTAGACGAAGTTGCTTTGTTCTTTAACGACTTAAAAAATCTGCGAATAGCACCGCTATTTAAGGATTTTTTTAAGAAAGTTAAAGGGCAAATGAACGAGTATAGCTGTTATAAGTTATTTGCTATTCGTTCCTAAATACTAAAAATCCTCAGAATTAATTCTGGGGATTTTTTTTTGGAATTATTTCAATAAAAGATTCCTAAAAATTTCCTACTTTTGTTTCAAATTAGAAACTATGAAAAATTTACTCTCCACTCTATTATTAATTCTTATACTATCAAATAGCAGCATTATTGCGCAAGATTCTAATAATCAGTTTCATTTTGAAAAAAAGAAAAAGGGATACCGTTTATATAATAATGAACAATTGGTGTCTAAAACCATATATATTAAGCATTCTGTATTTGCGGAAGACCTATGTGCTGTTATGAATAAAAAACGGAAATGGGGATTTATCAATAAAGAGGGAATTATTGCAATTCCTTTTGAATTTACGCAAGCATCTGATTTTAAGGATGCTGTTTCGTTGGTGACAAAAGATGGTTATTCTAGCTATATTGATAAAAAAGGTAAAATAATAAAAATTGCGGGTTATACACATATCAATAAATATATCAATGGTATTGCAATTGCAATGCTAAAAAATATAGATACGAATAGATATGGTAAGTTTGTATATGTTTATTCTTTGATTGATAAAACTGGAAATGATATATCGGACACTTATTATACAGCCATTAAACGTATTAACGATACTGTTTTTCAAGGAATTATTTATAATACCGAATACAGAATTTATGCTGATGGCAGCAAAGATTCCATTGGTGAAATAGCTTATTCTAAATCATTAAATACTATTGATTCTATTAATGAAAGTGAATCAGCTAGTTTTGAAGGAGGAGAAATGAAAAGATTGTATTTTATGAGGGATAATATTATCTATCCACAAATGGCCAAAGAAACAGGGCAGCAGGGAACTGTTTATATTCAATTTGTAATTGAAAAGGACGGAACAGTTGTATATCCAAATATTTGGCGTGGAGTATGTCCAAGTATCGATACTGAATGTTTTCGGTTGATTAACTCCATGCCAAAATGGAAACCAAGGAAGATCGGCGATAATGTAATTCGTAGCGTCTATATTATGCCAATAAAATTTGTCTTAGCCGGTTAGTTCTATTGCTAAATAAATAATAATGAAAGCTTTTCACTATCTAGCAGATTTGTTTTACCCTCGCCTTTGCTTGGCTTGTTCTCGCAAATTACTTAGGCACGAATATGTGCTATGTAGCTATTGCCAAGTTCAACTTCCCAAAACTCGTTTTCATTTACGTAAAGACAATCCTGTGGAAATCCTTTTTTGGGGAAGATGCGATATTGTTGCTGGAGCAGCATTTTATAAATACCTAAAAGGTGGATATGTGCAAGAGCTTATACATAATTTCAAATATAAAGGATTTCAGGAAATAGGTATTTTTATTGGCGAAAAATATGGTGAAGAGCTTATGAAAAATGAAATTTTTGCCGAGGTAGATTATATTATTCCAGTACCACTACATCCAAAGAAAATGCGTATTCGAGGATTTAATCAGAGTGAAGTTTTTGGAAGAGGATTGGCAAAAAGTATGACTGCTGATTTGGAGGTTGATAATTTGCATAGAATTGTACATTCGGCTACTCAAACAAGAAAATCACGCTGGGATAGATATAAAAATGTAGCATCTATTTTTGGAATTAAAGATGCAAAAAAGCTAGAAGGAAAACATGTGCTTTTGGTGGATGATGTTATTACAACAGGCTCAACAATTGAAGCTTGTGTGGTAAAACTCAAAGAAGTGGAGGGAATTAGAATAAGCGTTGCCGCAATGGCTACTGCTGCTCATTAGGGGAGTTGTTTGGTGTTTTTTGTTTCCTTCGCTCAGAGTGAATATTGTTTGTTGTTTGTCCTTTTTAATACCGAATTACAGCGACACAAAACACATCAACAAATCAACAAACTTAAACCTCTCCATAAGAATCTTTCACATAAGATTGCTCTTGTTTTGGTGGGCGAACATAGCCTCCAGAATGTGTTCTTTCAGGTAGTTCTAATGGCTCTGGGGTTAGATCCTCATAAGGAATAACTGATAGCAAATGCCTAATGGTATTTAATCGAGCTCGTTTCTTATCGTCAGCATCTACCACAAACCAAGGAGCAAGTTTTGTATCTGTATAATTAAACATCTCATCCTTTGCTTTGGAATATTCAACCCATCTGGCTCTTGATTCCAAATCCATTGCACTAAGCTTCCATCGTTTGGTAGGGTCCAGTAATCTAGCTTGAAAGCGTTTTTCTTGCTCTTCCTCACTTACCGAAAACCAATATTTAATAAGTATTATACCACTACGTATAATCATTCTTTCAAAATTAGGACAAGAGCGCAAAAAATCCCAATATTCATCATCAGTACAAAAGCCCATTACTTTCTCTACCCCTGCCCGATTATACCACGACCTATCAAACAAAACCATTTCGCCAGCAGCTGGCAGATGCGGAACATATCGCTGAAAATACCATTGCGACTTCTCCTTTTCGGTAGGCGTGCCAAGGGCTACAACCCGACAAATTCTTGGATTTAACCTTTCAGTTATTCGCTTTATCACTCCTCCTTTACCGGCAGCATCTCTTCCTTCAAAGGTCACTACAACCTTCAATCCTTTGGCTTTTATCCACTCTTGCAGTTTAACTAATTCTATTTGCAATATCGAAAGTTCCTCCTCGTAGAAAGATGATTTCAGTTTTCCGTTTTCTTTCTTATAGTCTTTGTTTTCGCTCATGGTTTTAGTGCTTTAGGTATAATGGGCGAAGTTACGAAATAT
>JAOZKO010000164.1 GCA_029935325.1 Bacteroidales bacterium | reverse complement strand
TATTGTAGTTGTCAATATTAAATTCGGCCTCCTTACAGTTAAAATATATTTTGCTTAGCGTATCAAAATAAGAAATAGCCATTACAGGCTAATATCCTGACCAGAAAAAACTGCAGTAACGGGGTAATGATCGCTAAATTTAATTGGCCAAGTATTAAAACTGTAATTAGTCAAGCTTGGGTCAAATAAAATATAATCAATTCTGAAATTTGGATATGGTCCATTATATGTTGTTCCAAATCCTTTTCCATTTTGTTTAAAACCATCATCCATTTCCTCAATCAACTGCCCGTAGGCATATGAGCTTGGTGTATCGTTGAAATCGCCAGCAATAATAACTGGATATCTTGAGCTGCTAATATGCTTCTTCAAAGCCTGAATTTGCTTGGAGCGTGCTGCAAATGCAATTTTGAATTTCATAGCCATGCGCTTTGAATTCTCTTTCACAGCTTCCTGACCTTCAGGAGTATTCAAATCGTAATCTAAATTGAAAATTGCAGTTTCGTTGGATATCTGAAAGGATTGTAAATGCACAGAGTATACTCTAATATGCCCAGTCCCGATTTTAATATCAGCATAAATACCGCTAATCTCATTTCCGCTTTCATTAGTGCCAATTATATCAGATGATATAATAGGTTTTTTGCTAAAAATCACATTATAAAGGTATTTCGACTTTGGTGTATATTTGGCTTTATAAACATATGGTGCATTTAGCTCTTCTTGCAATAGTTTAATATTATTATGACCCTCTTTGTTTTCTCTATTATAAAATTCCTGAAAGCAAAAAATATCAGCATCTTGCTCTTTTAGGAATTCAATAATTTGATCTCTAGCGTAGTTTTTACTACCATACTGACTATGGTATTGGTCAAAAACATGCACATTATAAGTAAGTACTTTAAAGGGAGAGCTAACATCCATTATCTCGGTATTGCTTCCAAATTGAAAGAACCGACCAATAAGAGAAACTCCCATTAGTAGAACTAGAAATGAATACAGAAAGAACTTACGCCGACGAAGAATCCAGTGTACTACAAAGAAGAAATTTATGATTGCAAGTAGGGGGTAAGCAATTCCAAAAAAAGCTATTGGCCAAAAATGCTCAGGGCTAATCCATTGAGCAAAATATGAAATCATCAGTGCAATAATCAAAATAATATTGATTAAGCGAAGGATAAATCCCCAGAATCCGATGGGTTGTTTAGTAGTATCAGTCACGTTGGCTTCTATCAAAAAGTTGTTGTTTTTCTTTGGCGCTCAGGCTTTCATAACCCTTGAGTTTGATTTTATCTAATATGGCATCAATTTCAGCTTGCTCTGTATTCTTTCTCTTATTATAGCTAGCATCATCTTCAGCTCTTTTACTATTGCTTTTCTTAGGTTTCTTATAATAAGGACCTGTCTTTTTAAATAATCCAGAAAATGGATTCTGAAACTTTATACTAGAGTTTTTCATAATATAAATACTAAAGAAACCAAAAGCAATACCACCGATATGGCTTATATCAAGAATGCTGTTAAATCTAAAAATACTTAATAAGTCAAGAGCAATAAGAATAATTGCAATCCATTTAATCTTTACTCTCCCTAAAAGCACGAGCATTATTTCCATATTTGGAGCATAGGTAGCCGCTGCTGTTAGCAAACCTAATGATGCTGATGCAACAATGGCAACAAGGATAGGGAGAATAGCAAGAGCGCTACCTGCTAACAGAATATAAATTAATGAACCTATTATCCCCGAAATAATGAAGGTAGTGAGTACTTTTTGTTCACCTAAATAGGATTTTAGGATAAATCCACCGAAATAAATTAGATATACATAAAAGAAAATATCGAATATACCAGACTTAGCAACAGCTAATATCACCAGGCTAATTGCCATTAAGTAAACTAAAAGCTTATTCTGGAAATAGAAATTTTTATAATAGGCTTTTAGGTCTGTCTTTTGTCCTGGATTATTGAAATTTAGCATATTAATAGATTCTATGTTTATTCTTTTGTTGATTCTGCCATATCTTTATTAAGATAAAGCCAAATAGCATTCCTCCTAAATGAGCAAAGTGTGCTACATTATCGCTGGCGCTATTTCTAATTCCTGAAAATAGTTCAATAGCACCAAAAATTACTACAAACCATTTTGCCTTGATTGGGAAAAGGAAATACACATAAATCAATGCCTCTGGAAATGCCATTCCAAAAGCTAAAAGCAATCCGTAAACAGAACCCGAAGCACCCACAACGCCTGTATTAACAACGCTATATAAATTAAATACATCATCTGGGTTAACACCATAAGTATTGTTGAAGGAGATCTGATTTCCAATGATAGTAAAGAAATTAGAGCTATCATAGATTATTCTCTCAACTAGTTCAGGAGGTAAAAGTGATGAATAATAGCTAACCTGAATAAACATTATCAACAGTTGAACTATTCCAGCGCCTACTCCTGCTACCATATAATATGTTAAGAAACGTTTAGGCCCCCAATAATTTTCTAAGGAGGAGCCAAACATCCATAAGGCAAACATATTGAAGAGGATATGTGAGAAATCTTGGCTGCTATGCATAAACATATATGTAATAACCTGAAATGGCATAAAGTCTGGGGAGGTAAAATAATGAAGCCCCAGATGAGCTGCTAAATCAAGATTAAATGCATTTCCTAATCCTAATGTGGCAAAATAAAATAACGCATTTATTATTATCAGATTTTTAACCACAGGTGGTAGCATATTATAGCTACCCATTCGTATATCGCTCATATTAATTTTCTAAATAAACTTTTGTTCAAAATCTTCCTTCGACAAATATGTCATAATCTTACTTCCTGACGGTGAAATATCTTTTTGCTTGCTATTATAGAAAGCTTCCATAAGAGCAACAATTTCGTCATTGCTTAATTTTCGCCCAGCCTTCACAGACAAATTCTTTGCCATTGATAATAAAATATTCTGATGTTTGTCTATTCGTAGATTTATTTGATTGTTTTTATAATGCTCTAGCATTCCCTCTAGGATATGCTGAATAGATTCGTTATTAAGCTCTGGTGGCGCTCCAATAACTTGAATGTCACCAGTATTATCTTCTTTTAGCTGAAATCCTAAACTATGTATTTCATCCCATAGTTCGTGTATTAAATCAAGGTCATTGGCAGCAAATTGAATTACTTCAGGAAATAGTTTCTGTTGACTGACAGGCTTAGAGTTTTCCATTATTTCGGAAAATCTGTCATATAAAACCCGCTCATGTGCTGCCTGTTGACTAATTAACCAAAGGCCGTTTTCATCCGCTATGCCAATATATTGATTTGCAATTTGAAAGAAATCTTTATTGTTTTCGCTGATAGAGTTATGAGTATCGGTATGTAAGTTCTGCTGATTGTCGAGCTGTGAAGGTATGCGAACATCTTCATACAGTTTCTGCCAATTCTCTGAATTATGAACTTCGCGTTCAGTAGGCTCAGGCTTTCTCCACGCATCATTTCCTGCATTATTTGGCTCCTTATCAAAAGGATTATAATCAGGATTTACTCTTATTTCAGGTTGCTTAACTTCCGTACCTGGAGGCAGTGGCGCTGGATTAAAACTCATTTCTGACTCAAAATCAAGAGTAGGAGTGAAGGCGTATTTTCCTAATGTCATTTTTATAGCAGACTTTAGAAGGACATATATTGTGCGCTCATCTTGGAAATTAACTTCAGTTTTTGTGGGGTGAATATTTACATCCACTTTCTGGGGGTCAATTTCTAAATTAATAAAATAAGATGGGAAAGCACCTTCTGGAATAAGTTCTTCAAAGGCATTCTGTACAGCATGATTCAAATATGGGTGCTTGATAAATCGCTTGTTTACAAAGAAATACTGCTCCCCGCGTGTTTTTCTTGCTGTTTCAGGCTTGCCGATAAAGCCACTTATTTTTACCACATCAGTGGTCTCATCAATATTAAGCATTTTATGATTCAATCCTTTTCCGAAAAGATCAATTACTCTTTGCTTCCATATTCCTTTTGGTAGATTAAATTTCTGCCTTTGGTCGTCAAAAAAGCTAAAAGAAATTTGCGGATTGACCAATGCTACACGAGTAAAAACTTCCTGAATATGTCGAAATTCAACATTATGAGATTTTAAGAAATTCCTTCTTGCAGGAGTATTAAAGAATAAATTACGGATGCTAAATATGCTCCCATTATTACAAACTATTTCAGTTTGACTTTTTACCTTTGTTCCTTCAATAATTATTTGGTTGCCAAGCTCATCATCCTCACGTTTGCTGCGCAATTCTACTTGGGCAATTGCCGCAATAGAAGCAAGTGCTTCGCCTCTAAAACCCATAGTGTGAATATCAAATAGATCTTCAGCACTTTTAATTTTGGAGGTAGCATGACGCTCAAAGCTCATACGAGCATCCGAAGGAGACATTCCACAGCCATTATCAATTACTTGGATTAGGGTTTTGCCAGCATCTTTTACAATTAGCTTAATATCAGTTGCACCAGCATCTAAAGCATTTTCAAGCAGCTCTTTTACTGCTGAGGCTGGTCGTTGAATTACTTCGCCAGCAGCTATTTGATTTGCTACTGAATCCGGAAGGAGATTTATTATATCGGTCATCAATTTAATCAGTGTTCTTGTTCTTTGCTTTTCAACTTATGCTATTTGTCTGTTAAACTCAATTTTTGCAATTTATCAGCTTCGCATATAAATAAGTATTCCAATGAGTAAAGCAGCAATTAGCGAAAACAATAAAACTCTATTTATAGATGTATTCTTTTTATTGAATTCTGAATTTGACTCGCGATTTAGTCCCCAACGATATGAAAGCTCTTCTTTAAACTCATCAGCATCAAAACTATAATTGGATTTTTTTCGCTCCGCACGCTTCTTTCTACGTTCTCGTTCCTCCTCATCAGGATTATAATAACGTGTTTTAAAATCAAATTTTCTAGGTGTCTTGCTCTTAAACATTAATAGTTAATTTCATAAAAATACTTTGCAAAAATACCCAAAATAATGCTTTGGTTTTGTTAATTTTTCCTAGTGAAAAAATATTATAAAAATTCGCGCTAATCAGTTAATCTTTATTATCGATGTTCAAATTAAATTAAAAATTATTTCCATAGCTACGGCTATGCAAATAATTTTCGCATTCTAATAGGAAAATATATTCCATCCGTAGCTGTCGGATTTATTTATAGCGTATTTTGATATCAAATTGGCATTAATTCTTAAAATAGTACTCAATATAATCAAGTATTTTATAAGTAAGATAATAGGGCATATTTAATAAACTATATTCTTTGCCTGCTATTGTTTTTGTTTTTTCAAAACTTAAATCACCAGCATAAAGTCTAATTGCAAAAGCATGAGGAGCTTTGTCAATAAACTGATGTAGTGAGCGTAATCGTCCGGTGGCGCCAGATTTTACTTCAACTGGTATTAGTTTGTCTTTGTATGGAATCACGTAATCAACCTCTGCATTTGATTGTTTTTTCTCTCTAACCCAAAAATGCAAATCCTGAAATTGTGATTTTAAGATTATCCTTAATTCTTGTCCAATAATATGCTCTGCAATCATTCCTTTAGATACATCAAATAAGTTTTTTGAGAGAAATAATTCTTGCCGAATTCCAGAAAAATAATTCAATAATCCCGTATCTAATAGATGTAGCTTTGGAGATTTACGCATATTGCTGATTATTGGTAAATTGGTATTTGTTGTGGGATAAATAAGTTTAAGAAGATGTGTTTTTTCCAAAATTGCAAATGCCTCAGAAATTTCATTAGATGAATAATTTGATTTCCCAAATTGTGTGAACTTAATCCTATTGCCGGCTTCAATAAATGCGGTTTTAATAACAAATCGTAAAATGCTAATTTGCGTATTATTTTTAGCATATTTCTCCACATCGTCTAAATATGAAATAATTAAGTTTTCGTAAATTGAATCAAGTTTATTCAAATCATTTGATTCTATGTACAATTTTACGACTTCGGGCATTCCTCCAATTAGAGTGTATGTATTAAAAAGCTCCAATAGTTTTTTATGAGCATAATCAGGAATGGGAACAGTTGATAATAAATCCACAACAAGTTCGTTTCCCGAAGCATATAGGAATTCTTCAAAAGAGAAGGGGTAAAGGGCAGCGAAATCTACCCTACCAACGGGGAAACTTATTTTTCTATGAATTAAACTTTCCAAAAGCGAGCCTGCAGCAATAACATAAATGTGAGGAGCTTTCTCATAAAAGTATCTCAATGATTTTACTGCCTCGGCAGAATTTTGAATTTCATCAATAAATATAAGTGTGTTTTTATTAGTAATATCCTTCTTTTTAATAAAAAATATTGCTGATAATAGCTTTTTAAAATCCCCATAATCCTCAAAAAGAGATAAGTCCGATTTTTCGTCAAGATTAAGGTATATGTATTGATTGAATTGTTTGGCAAAAATATTTACCAAAGTTGTCTTCCCAACCTGTCTTGCACCTCTTAGTATTAGAGGTTTATGGGTCTTGCTTTTAGACCATTCTTCC
>JAOZKO010000013.1 GCA_029935325.1 Bacteroidales bacterium | reverse complement strand
AGGTGTATTAGATTCCTTCCGTGCTAGTAATATTCAGAAGAATCTTTATACACTTCCGATTCGTATGAAGCAACATAGTTCCAATGCAGCATATCTTGCCAAGCGATTTAATGAAATTGGTTTAAAATCTATTTATCCAGGATTAGAGGATAATCCTTATTGTGACATCATGAGATCTCAGATGAACTATAAATATGGTTTTGGTGGAATGATTGCCATTGACTTGCATACTGCTGAAAGAGCAAGTAAATTTATGACACTGATGCAGGAAAATAACGTAGGTTATTTAGCTGTAAGTTTAGGTTACTTCCGGACACTATTTAGTAATTCGGGCAAAAGCACATCATCTGAAGTACCTGAAGAAGATCAAAAGAAGATGGGTCTTTCTGAAGGTCTAGTACGTTTTTCTGTTGGATTAGATGATGATATTGAAGCTACATTTAAAACCATTGAAGAGTGTTATAATTCTCTTTAAAAAGTTCATTCAGAAAACCTCATATAATGTTTTTCAGTCACTTTTTGCCCCGAACCAAAAAGGCAGAAGTGTCTGAAAATAATTATAAAGTTTATTGATAAAACAAAAGGCGAATCTTGAGATTCGCCTTTTGTTTTTTAGTCTAATCAAGTTAAGCTAAACCAAAAAAGGCAACCCAATGGGTTGCCTTTTTTAATATTATATATCTGTTAATCTTATTTAATAAGACTCATAAAATCGCTATTCGTAGCGAAGTTAACAAATTCTTTATCATTCTTAGCTTCGTTTTTATAAGCAGGAACTGCATCCATAGCATTCTTTAGGTTATCAATAACCATTGATGTATTATTAGTTCTAGCTCCAATAATTGCAAGCAAGTAATAAACCTCACCTGATTTCTCAGCGCAATCTAATGTTTTAGTTGCTTCCGCAATTTTACCATTCTCTAATTGAGCTAATGCCAAATTATAATCACACTTCTTGGTTGCAAAAGCAGTTTCTGCACCAGCATAATCACCATCAATCATTTTAATAACACCCATATTATAGTTAACGTCAATACCGGCACTTTGTGCAGCTTCATAATGTTTTTTAGCAGCTTCATAATCTTTATTCCATGCAGCTAATACACCCATATTATTTTCTACTTCACCTTGACTAGCTTTAATTGTATTAGCTTTTTCAAGATACTGAGCAGCTTCTTCGGTATTTCCTAATTTAATATCAACAGATGCAGCATTATTATATGCTCTCCAGCACTGCTCATAATACTTAATAGCAGACTTATAAATAGCTAACTGAGTATTAAAATCCTCAGTCATAGTAGCTGCATATAATAATTCTTGAACAGATAATGAATCAGGGTTTGAAGTTGATAAAGCAGCAATCTGAGCATCAGTACGCTTTGGTTCAAAGCAAGTCACTGAAATCTCAGCACGACGCAGAACAGCAAGCATAACTTCTACTTCTTTGTAGATTACTGTCATATTTCTAATTTGCTGTTCTCTTTCATTCCTATTAGCTTGTGACTTAATTACGTTTGAGATTTTATTTTTATCAGCAATTTCAGAAGCATTTAATGCAGCCATAAAGCCATCATAATCGGCTCCTTTAGCAGAAACATTAATTGTTCTTTCCTCTTTTGATTTTGTAATCTTCTTAACGTTCTTTTCCATATATTTTTTTGCTGTTGCACCACGTTCATCAGAAAGCTCCTGATTAAGTGTTAATTCTCCTTCTGGAGAAGCCCATGCAGCAATATTGATATCTTTAATCTCCCAACCAAGACCAATAAAGTCCATTAATGAATCCATTTCATTCTTGGTGTCCTTATTAAGCTTTAGGCTTGTATTAAGGTTAGATTTATTATAATCAAAGTATAACTTAGCCGTTGTGCTAATCAAAGTTTCCTTTTGATACATATGAGCAGCCAACTGAACACTTTCGCCATGACCAACACGAGTAGATGTAATAACAATTCCATCTGCAATCTTCACGTCTGCAATTGCAATTTCTTTACCACCTTTTAATGAAGTTACTTTAACCCATAATTCTGAGGACTGCATTTCAGGCTTATAGTCAAAAACGTCAGTATAAGTAAGGGGTCCACCTTGTTTAAAATCAACAACAGTTCCTTCACCTTCGGCTTTTTCACCTTTCAATAGCATTGGTTTAAGAGCTAAGCTACCACCTTCATACTTTAAATATGGCTCCAATTTAACCACTTCTTTTTTTGGAAATCCCTTAGGAGGTATTGTATCCTTTACAGTAAAACTAACTTTTCCGCCTTTATTTACTAAAGGATTAGGATCAACATGGTAAGGGTCTGGCATTTTCAAACTACCACAACTTGCTACAAAAACGGCAAGCATAATCACCAATAATGTTCTAAAATTACGCATTTCTATTTGTTTAAATTATCTAATAAAATTAAATTCGTCTGTTTCTTTATGCATTCAAATAATTTGCAAATATATTAATACTAATTCTATTTAAGAAATAAAATTACAAAAAATCATTTGTTATACTGCAAATAGTGTTAAATAGTTACAAAAAAGCCTGCAAGTAGCAGGCTTTTTTACAATTAAATATATTTTAGAGGCAGATTATTTGCTCCTCTTTCCGTCTTCAAACTTAACAACATATGCTTTTGGCACTTTCAATTTAACGTCATTAAGCATCTGTTTTGCCTCTTCAGCAGTACGGAACGTGCCAACTGTATATTGGTACCAACCTGCAATCTCATCCTCTGTAACTTCATTTTCCTTAAATCCATACTTATAAGCAAGCTTAGCTATTGAATAAGTGCGTCCCTTTGAAGCTGCAATTTGCACCTTATATGTAGAACCATCAGGGTAAATACCATTCTTATCCATAATATCAGTATTGGTATTTTCTAATCCTCCAACATATTCCCCATCTTTAAACACAACTACATACGCTCCCTTTACTTTAGAAAGTGCGGCATGTTGAGCTGCTTCACCATAGCTTGTAAAACTCCCAACCGTATAACGGTAAGAGTTCTTATAAGGATCCTCCTTAACTTCGTCCTCTAAACCTAATCTCTTTTGAAGCATGCGCTTTGAAGTAGTTCCACCAAAAACTGCTGCAACTTGTACTCGATATTCTAAACCTGTAGCCGGAGGAGTTTCTGCAACTGGAACTGGAACTGGAACTGGTGCGACTACTACATTCTCTTTGCCTTGCTCTGTACCACCCTCTTTTACTTCATCAGTAACAAGTTTAGGAGTTTCAACTACAGCAATAGCCGTAGGCTTTAATGCTATTCTACTATTATATGTCTTATGCATGTCCTTACCATTTTCCTCATAATCGAGGTTGCTAGTAATAACATAACTCTCTTTATCTAAACCACCAGTTGATAGTTTATAATTAATTTCCAATTGACCCTCAGGCATTTCTTCCCAAACCACCTTAGCAGAATTACTATCTTGCTCTATTATTCCACCATTACTTTCTAATTCACTAATATAAAAATCTTCCGGAACTGATAATTCATAAGTAGCTTTACCATTTAAATCACCTTTTTGAATTACCGTTTTAACCATATACTCAGTATTAGGTTCTGCTTCATTTGGAGTTGAGGAAGCATATTCAACATCAACTGGAGTATAAACCTCAGCAACGATAGTATCAATTGGCTCAACAGGAGCAATCTCCACTTTAGGTTTCTTCTCTTTCTTTTGTCCAAATTTGTAAGTCACACCAATGCCAGTAATAGAATATATATCATTAACATCCGATCCTGAACCAATATAGGCATCCAAATCATCAACAAAGGAGTTTCTGAAATTAGTTTCACCATAAATACTCCAACGCTCATTTAACCTAAGGCGAAGTCCACCACCCCAAGGGATAATCAAAGTTTGTGCTTGAACAGCAGAGTTAGGAAAAGCATCCACAAAACTTTCAGCATCGTAATGCGTCATTCCAACACCAGCAAATCCATAAACAGACAAAAGTCTATCAGGTTTAAAACCAAATAATGATGTAAAATCTACATCTAAACCAATATGATAATCAAAATATCTTGAGCTAAAATTAACTATTGGATGAGAATCATCACTCCATTCAGAGCGTTCACCGCTAAGCATACCTTTTTGGAAGGCCACCTGCAAACTAAATGATTTTGATAATTTACGCTTAAGGGTGAGTCCACCAGTAAAACTTGACTCCTTACTAAACCATCTTGCAAATGGGTTACCACTAGAAGCAGCGTCTCCCCACATTAAACTACTCCCCACATTGGCACTTATATCCCAAAGATAGTCAGCTTTCTTTTCCGTATTATCATCTTGTGCTATTGTTAAAATAGGCACTGATAATAATACTATTATCAATAGTGATATCAAATTCTTCATAATAATAAATAATTAGCGTTTTAAATTAAGTAGTGATTTTAAGAGTACAAATATAGTATATTTTTTAATGCAAATAAAAAGCTTGTTAATTAAATAAATCTTTGTACTTTTGCATAACGTAATACCCTTAGTTAAATAAGGCTATTAAATTAAATATATTGAGCATCTTATAAACTTTTTGATAATATGAAAAATCTTTTAACATTACTAGTACTCTCAGTAGTACTATTCTTCACCCTTAGTCCTAAGGATGTCTTTGCTCAGGCATCTAATCATCAGGTTCCTTGGGAAGACACAACAAGAATAGAGTACAATAGATGGTATATTGGTGGCATGGCTGGTGTATATCAGTTTTATGGCGATATATCAGAAAATGTTTTCTTCACTGGTGGAGCTGAATATGGATATGTAAACTGGATGTTTGGACTAAAAGCTGGTCGAGAAATCAACCAAATGTTTGGTACTCGTCTTGATTTTAGTATGGGAAATATGTCTTCGAGCAAAAAAGGTCATTGGTTTGATGCTGATGTGCGTAATCTTGGATTAGACTTTACTATGAACCTAACTAATATTGTTCATCCTTATAAATATAATAAGAAATGGAATGCAACAGTTTATGTTGGTGCTGGCTTTATGGGATTTAGGTCTATTTTATACGATAGCCTTGACAATGTACTTAATAGTGTTGGCTACGATCAGAATGGAAATCCAGAATCAATGATTAATAAAACATATATATCACTAGGTGTTGATGTTGCATATAAAGTTAGTGACCATATAGATATATTCGCAGAAGTTGGTCTTATGAATACACCTACTGATGAGTTAGATGCTAAACCCGTAACATTATCTGAACTTGATAGTTACAGCCATGTTACTTTAGGTTTACATTATACTTTTGGAAAACATACTGAAGCATATAAGTGGAATCCTAAATCTCACTATGTACAAGCAATTGAAGACAGAATAGTAGATATGGGTAATGATGTTGATTCTGCAATACAATGTTGCGAAGAGAAAAACGAGATTAATCCATGTGATACTTCTACTGCTGATGGCGATGGTGATTTAGTTCCTGATTGTAGAGATTTTGAATTAGATAGTCCTGAAGGATCTATTGTAAATTTCCAAGGAATTGCACTTATTAGTAATGATTCAACTGGTCAACCTGTAGTTGCTGGTGTTGCTGCTCCAAGAAGTAGTGGTGCTCCTGCAATGTTCTTCTCTCCTGTTTATTTTGAATATGATAAAACTATAATTGATTCAACTGGTGAGTTTACTCTTATTAACTTAGCATTATATATGAAGCAATATCCTGATGTAAGAATTCTAATATCTGGTAATTGTGACAAGCACGCTTCAGATAATTATAATGAAGATTTAAGTTTAAGACGTTGTAATAAGGCTAAGAAGATTTTAGTTGATGAATATGGTATTGATGCTAGTAGGTTTGATATTCAACCTAATGGTAAGCGTCATTTACTATTCCCTAAGAAAGATCACGCAAACAGACGTGTTGACTTCTCAGTGGTTCAATAAAAGATAAATATTTCTAAAAAAAACCATTTAGCTTATCGCTAAATGGTTTTTTTTTGCTCCTAAATATCATACTAAAGATATTTATACTAAATTAGCATCATCAAAATCACTCCTTATATATAGGCTTAGTTATTTTGTATATTTTTAGACTAAAATCATATTGAAAACCAAATACTATGACAATTACTCAACTTTTCGAAAATAGCGTTAATAAATTTGCTAATAATACCTTAGTTTTAGAAAAAGGGCGAGCATCAACTTACCAACCGATTACTTATAAGCAAATAAAAGATCGAGTATATTCGTTTTCAATGGGACTAATGAAACTTGGAATAAAAAAAGGTGATCGCTTGGCTCTGCTTTCAGAAGGTAGAAGTGAGTGGTTAATTTCTGAGTTAGGAATGCTTTATCTTGGAGCTATTAGTGTTCCACTATCTGTTAAGATTAATGAACCAAAGGATCTTGGCTTTAGAATAGATCATAGTGGTTGTAAGTTTGTTGTAATATCTGAACGCCAATTGCACAAAGTTCGCCAGCTAAAAAATAAGTTACCACATATTGAAAAAATAATAGTTATTACAGATAACGATGATTTTGAACTACAAGAAAACGAAATTTCATATGCTAATGTAGTGAAAATCGGAAAGAGTGAATCTCTAATGGAAGAATTCCAAAAAACATGGAAATCTATTCAAGGAGATGATTTAGCTAATATAAGTTATACATCGGGAACCACGGCAGACCCTAAAGGTATTATGCTATCGCACAGAAATTATACAGCTAATGTAGAGCAAGCGAAGACACTAATTGAGGTTCCTGAGTATTATTCTTCATTATTGATACTCCCTTGGGATCATTCATTTGGTCATACCGTTGGATTATATACTTTAATTGATAATGGGGCAAGTTTATCAGTAGTAGAACTTGGGAATACTTTGATGGAAACCCTTCGGAATATTCCTAAAAACATAAACGAAACTCAACCAACATTCTTATTAAGCGTCCCAGCTCTTGCCAAAAATTTCAAGAAAAATATCGAAAGTGGAATAAAAGCTAAAGGACCCAAAGTTGAAAAACTATTTAATAAAGCTTTAAAAGTTGCATATGAATATAATGGCATTGGTTGGGACAAGGGTAAAGGCTCACAATTATTAAGCAGGCCTCTTCTTTGGTTATACGACAAAATACTCTTCTCTAAAGTACGAGCAGGCTTTGGTGGAAAATTAGAATTCTTTATTGGAGGTGGCGCTTTGCTAGATATTGAACTTCAGAAATTCTTTTATGCTATTGGCATTCCAATGTATCAAGGTTATGGATTATCAGAATCTGCACCTATTATATCATCCAATGCACCTAGGAAGCATAAGTTAGGTTCTTCAGGATTTATAGTTAAAAATTTGGAATTAAAAATATGTGACGAGAAAGGCAATGAGCTTCCAACTGGACAAAAAGGAGAAATCGTAGTAAAAGGAGAAAATATAATGAAAGGCTATTGGAAAAATGAGTCTGCTACAAAAGAAGCATTAAGAGATGGCTGGTTATATACTGGAGACATGGGATATACTGATGTGGATGGTTTTCTGTATGTTTTAGGGCGATTTAAAAGTTTACTAATTGGTAATGATGGCGAAAAATACAGCCCAGAAGGAATTGAAGAAGCATTAGTAGAACAATCCCAATTAATTGATCAAGTGATGCTTTACAATAATCAGAACAATTATACAATTGCACTAATTCATCCTAATAAAAATCTGCTTGCTAAAATGGTAGCAGACAAAGGTCAAAACATTAATACCGAAGAAGGTGCAAAGCTTGCAATAAGTACTATTCAAGCTGAGGTTGACAAATATCTATCTGATGGAATTTATGAGAACATGTTTCCGCATAGGTGGATTCCTGCTACTTTTGGTATATTAGAAGAAGGCTTTACTGAAGAAAACAGATTACTAAATTCTACTATGAAAATGGTTAGAGGTAAGGTTGAAGAAAAGCATAAGGACCAAATTGAAAATCTCCAAACTGCAGAAGGAAAAAACATCTTCAATCAACGGAATCTTTCTGCATTTGTTGATTAGATATTAAATTATAAGTCCATATCGAAAATCTCATAGAATGATTTTCAGTCACTTTTTACTCCTACCGAAATTTCAGCACTAAAGGGAGAAGTAACTGAAAATCAAGGCTTCATTTAAGCTGTAAATGAGTCTTAATTCTTACATATGCTAAGCTCCATTTTATTTCTATTTGACATATTTATGCCAAATTAATATCTAAACTACCGACAAATCTGTCGTCTATCCTTATTTTTGCTAGCACGAAAACTCTACAAAATTAAAAATGTCTCTTTATGCGAAATTTGATAGTTTTCGCACAATCACTAATTAGACATTATAACGTTTAAAATCGTATGGCACTATTTATCTTTTTCCGTTTACCTGCGTTATTTTTATTGTCCATAACTATGGCTATGCAAAAGAAAAATGCCTTGGTAAACAAAAAAATCTAAAATCCCGCCTATATACGACTTCAATCGTTATAAAGTCTATTGGGTTTCAATAATTTAAACAGAATAATTATAATATCGAAATGGCCAAACAATACCGTACATATCAAAAATTAAACTTAGCACAAATTGGGCGTGAGCTTAAACAGGATTGGGAGAACGAAAAGATTTTTGAGAAATCTGTAGAAAACAGAGCTGACAAATCAACTTTTGTTTTTTATGAAGGACCTCCTTCAGCAAATGGTGTGCCTGGTATTCACCATGTTATGGCCAGAACAATTAAAGATTTGTTTTGCCGCTTCAAAACTCTTCAGGGCTATCGCGTAGAGCGAAAAGCAGGATGGGATACACATGGTTTGCCTGTTGAAATAGGTGTAGAAAAAAGTTTGGGAATTACAAAGGAAGATATTGGCAAAAAAATTACTGTAGAAGAATATAATAGCGCTTGCCGCACCGAGGTTATGAAGTATAAAGACCTTTGGGATAATCTTACAGTGGAAATGGGGTACTGGGTCGATTTGGATGATCCGTATCTAACTTTTGATAATAAATATATTGAGTCTGTTTGGTGGTTGCTAAAACAACTTTATAATAAAGACTTGCTTTATAAGGGATATACTATTCAACCATATTCGCCAGCAGCAGGTACAGGACTGAGTACTCACGAACTTAACCAACCAGGATGCTATAAAGATGTTAAAGACACCACCGCAATTGCACAGTTTAAGCTTCTACGAAATTCTACCTCAGAGTTTCTTTTCGATGGTGTTGATACTGATTTGCATATGTTGGCTTGGACAACCACTCCCTGGACTTTGCCATCAAATACCGCTTTAGCAGTAGGTTCAAAAATACAGTATTTAAAAGTAAAAACCTTTAATGTATATACTGGTGAGCCAATAATTGTTATTCTTGCAAAGGCTCGTTTTTCTTCTTATTTTGCTGAGAAAAATGCTGACTTAAAATTAGAGGATTATAATCATGGAGATAAGAATATCCCCTACGAGATATTAGGTGAATATATTGGAAAAGATTTAGAAGGCATTGATTTTGAACAGCTAATACCATTTATCAAGCCAATGGGTAATGCCTTTAAAGTAATTATTGGCGATTTTGTAACTACCGAAGATGGTACTGGAATTGTTCATATTGCTCCTACTTTTGGAGCTGATGACGATAGAGTAGCCAAAACTGCAGGTATAGTTCCTTTGATATTAATTGATAACGAAGGTGTGCGCCGTCCAATGGTGGATTTGCAAGGTCGATTTTATAGAATCAATGATTTGGATAAAGACTTTGTAAATAAATATGTTAATATAGATATCTATAAAGAGTATTCGGGTCGATATGTAAAGAATGATTATAATAAAGATGCCAATGCTAATGACGCAACTTTAGATATTGATTTGGCTGTAATGTTGAAAAAGCAGAACAAAGCATTTAAAGTTGAAAAGCATGAACATAACTACCCTCATTGTTGGAGAACGGATAAACCAATATTATACTATCCGCTTGATTCGTGGTTTGTAAAAACTACAAAGTACAAAAAGCGAATGCTTGAATTGAATAATACCATAAACTGGAAGCCTAAATCTACTGGTGAAGGTCGCTTTGGTAATTGGTTAGAGAATTTGGTAGATTGGAATTTAAGCCGCTCAAGGTTTTGGGGTATCCCGTTGCCAATTTGGGTAAGCGAAGACCGCAAAGAGCAAGTTTGCATGGGATCGGCAGAAGAGTTAAAAGCTGCAATCGATAAATCTGTAGAAACTGGCTTGATGGATGTAAATCCATTGGCTAATTTTGTTCCCGGAGATATGTCCAAGGAAAATTATGAGACTTTCGATTTTCATAAGCCATATGTGGATAAAATTGTTTTGGTATCAGAAAGCGGTCAAGCTATGTATCGCGAGCCAGATTTGATAGATGTATGGTTTGATTCGGGCTCAATGCCATATGCGCAATTCCATTATCCATTTGAAAATAAGGATACTTTTGATGAGAAATTCCCTGCGGAATTTATTGCTGAGGGAGTAGATCAAACCCGTGGGTGGTTCTTTACATTACATGCAATTGCTACTATGGTTTTCGACTCTGTAGCATATAAGAATGTAGTTTCCAACGGATTGGTGCTTGACAAAAAAGGCAACAAAATGTCAAAGAGATTAGGCAATGCTGTTGATCCTTTTAAAACTATTGATGAGTTTGGTCCTGATGCCACTCGTTGGTATATGATTACCAATGCTCAGCCTTGGGATAATCTTAAATTCGACACAAAAGGAATTGGAGAAGTACAAAGAAAATTCTTTGGTACACTTTATAATACATATTCATTTTTTGCATTATACGCCAATATTGATGGTTTTACTTATGCCGAAGATGATATTGCTTTTGATAAACGCCCCGAACTTGATAGGTGGATTTTATCAGAGCTAAATTCATTAATGCTTAATGTGGAAGAAGCCTATAATAATTATGAGCCCACAAAAGCCGGGCGAGCAATTCAATACTTTGTAGATGCTCACCTTAGTAATTGGTATGTGCGCCTTTCACGACGCAGATTTTGGAAGGGTGATTATAGCGGTGATAAAATATCAGCATACCAAACTTTATACCGCTGCCTAACTACTTTGGCACAAATTAGTTCACCTATCGCTCCTTTCTTTATGGATCGTCTATATCAGGATTTGAACAATATTAGTAAAAAGAATGCAGCTACATCTATTCACCTTACTGATTGGAATATTGCAAACAAAAATGAGATAGATACTAAACTAGAAGAGAGAATGCAATTGGCGCAAAACTTTTCTTCAATGGTATTAAGCTTACGAAAACAAACTAAAATAAGAGTACGTCAGCCACTCCAAAAGATAATGATTCCTGTAAACAATGAGCAAATGAAATTGCAAATTGAAAAAATCCAGGATTTAATTCTTTCCGAGGTTAATGTTAAGGAGTTGAGTTTTATTACCGATGATTCTGATATTTTAGTAAAAAGAATCAAGCCTAATTTCAAAACCTTAGGCCCTAAGTTTGGGAAAATGATGAAGCAAATATCTGCTACTATCAATCAGTTTGAATCTGAAGACATTCGCCAGTTGGAACAAAGCGGAAAAGCTAGTTTAACTATTGATGGTCAGGAGCTTGAAATCACTATTGATGATGTAGAAATTATCACCCAAGATATCCCAGGGTGGTCGGTTAGTACTATGGGCAATTTAACTGTGGCACTAGACGTTACAATAAGCGATGAACTTTTCAAGGAAGGTGTAGCTCGTGAGTTTATCAATAGAGTTCAAGGGCTACGAAAAGACAATAATTTTGATGTTACTGATAAGATAAAAATTGAAATTATTAACAATGATAAAATTCGTGGTATAATTGAAGAAAATTTGAATTATATTTGTTCAGAAACTCTGACCGAAGAATTGTCATGGGCAGAATCCACAGAAAATACAGTGGAGGAAATTGATTTAGGCAATAACTTAATTATCAATATACACATTAGTAAATTTTAAGGTAAAATATTAATTATTAAATATATACGTTATGGAAGAAATAATAAGAGCTAAGAGATACTCAGATGAAGAGTTAGTAGAATTTCGTCAAATAATTATGAAGAAATTAGACGATGCACGTAACGATTTGACATTATTAGTGGAAGCATATACCAACTCAAATGAGCACGGGACCAACGATACTTCGCCAAGTTTTAAGATTCTTGAAGAAGGATATATGGTAAATTCGAAAGAAGAAAATGCCCAGATGGCAGCACGCCAACAGAAGTTTATTAAGAATTTAGAAAATGCATTAATTCGAATTGAAAACAAAACCTATGGTATTTGTCGCGAAACTGGTGTTTTAATTTCCAAAGAACGCCTACGCTCTGTTCCTCATGCTACCCTTAGCATTAAAGCTAAATTAGGACAAAAATAGTTCGCAAACCTAAATCAGCATTTTTTTGAAAAAACCAATATTTATAGTATTACTGATTTTAATAATAGATCAGTGTTTGAAGATATGGATTAAAACTCATATGTCCCTAGGAGATTCAATTCCTGTTTTTGGAGATTGGTTTTATATCCATTTTGTTGAGAATAAAGGTATGGCATTTGGCTGGCAGCTATTTGGTGGTGGTGGATTTGGTAAAATATTCCTAAGTCTATTTCGCCTAGCAGCAGTTGGTGCAATTTCATTTTATCTATACCTAATTGTAAAGCATAAAAAGCATAACCTTTTTATTATCTCCATTTCCTTAATTCTTGCTGGCGCTTTGGGAAATATAATTGATAGTCTTTTCTATGGATTGATATTTGATGCTAGCACCCCATTTAATGTTGCTACAATGTTTCCTGAGGAAGGAGGCTATGCTAGTTTTCTCCATGGTCATGTGGTAGATATGTTTTACTTTCCAATATATGAAGGCACTTACCCATTATGGTTTCCTAGTATTGGTGGTGATTATTTCCAGTTTTTTCAACCAGTTTTTAATATTGCTGATGCATCTATTTCTATAGGAGTAGTAATCCTTATACTAATGCAAAAGAAATTCTTTCAAGAACCTGCTCCTAAACAGGATTATTTAGAGGAAGAAGAAGAACTACATACTGAACCTTATTAAAGTAGGCTTCTAATAATTCTTCACATCAAGAATTTCAATACTAAATAATCTTTGTAAGAATATCTAAATGTATAGTTTTAACTACTAAAACTAAGTATTTATTCATATTCCAAAACTTCCAAAATTAGTAAAAGAAAAAAATGTACTTTTGGTTTTCCAATTATTTGGATGCATAACTTAAACAAATCCGCTTATGAAAACCTTTTTATTAGTCCTATTAAGCCTTGTTATTTTTAACATTAACACAATAGCACAAGCCGATAAAGAAAAGTCAATAAAATACTTTGAAAAAGCTTCTATATTCTTTAATGAGCAAAATTACCAAATGTGTATTTTATATTGTGATTCGGCAATAATTGCTGATACTGATAATTTAGAGGCTTATGCTTACCGAGGAGTATGCAAATTTCAGATGAAAAAGTATGCTGCAGCCATCGAAGATTTCGATTTAGCGCTAATTTTGAATGATGGTTATGCTGAAATATACTATTATCGGGGTATTTGCAAAAAAGAATTGGGTGCCGATGCTCAAGCATGCGAAGATTGGTATCAAGCCTATAACCTTGGATATAAAAAAGTTATGGCTGTAATCAAAGAAAATTGTGAGCTCGAAGAAAAAAAGAAAGAAGAAAAAGTAAAATAAGTGAAAAAGGATTGCATGTCAATGCAACGATTTATTAATCACCATTGTCTAACCAAGAACTGAGGGAGAATATAGTATTGAAGCGAAGTGACGAAGAACTCAGAGCACTTTCCGTCAAAGGAGATGGAAATGCGCAAAACGAATTATACCGTCGTTATGCGCCAAAGCTGTGGGGCGTTTGTCTTAGGTACGCTAAAAACACTATGTCTGCTGAAGATATATTACAAGAAGGCTTTATCCGGATATTTACTTATCTGGATCGCTTTGAAGATAAAGGTTCATTTGAAGGCTGGATGCGTAGAACAATGGTAAATACAGCAATAAACTATTATAAGAAAAACCTTAGCAGTGCTAGGGAAGCTGAATATCATGAATACCAGAGTGGTAAAAGCAATGACGCTGATGCATTGTCAAGTATGTCGCATCAAGAACTTTTGGCACTAATTCAAAAAATGCCAAATGGATACCGTACGGTATTTAACCTATACATTATAGAAGGTTATAGCCATAAGGATATCGCAAAAAGTCTTAATATATCTGAAAACACCTCTAAATCGCAATTGTCGAGAGCTAGATCCTTTTTACAAGAGCAGATTAAGAATATTTATGGAGAAGAACGATGAGTAACATAAACGAAATTGATAAAATATTAAAGGAACGCTTAGGGAGCTATGAAGAAGCCCCCCCTGCCCATTTATGGGATAAAATTGCTACGGGGATAGCAAACGTTCCTGCGGAAACTGCTTTCTATCAAAGCATGGGTTTTAAGATTACTGCCGTTGCAGCTGCAATTGCCCTAATCGTTGGTCTTGGTTGGTTGCTGAATCCAATGAATGAAGATCAAACTGATACTAATATTATTATTACAACTAATATCGAATCTAAGCAAAACCGAACAGAGACCACTCATATTCAAACTAATAATGAATTTAATCAAGAAAGTAACACCGAAAGTACACCTTTAGAAGCTAATGTATCTGAGGGCTTATCAACATCAAGCAGCAAGCAGCAATTAGCAAATAATATTACAGCAAACCATAAAGCAGAAACTGAAAGTAGTAATACCGAAGCTATTATTAAAAGTCAAAATTCAGCTATATTACAAAAAACAAACTTTAGCAATCAAAAAGTTGCCGATCAAAATGCAAATGCAGAACGCATAGAACTTACGCAGCGAATTCCTATAACTGAAAGCCAAATTGAAGAAGAGTCTATTATTGCAGAAGCGGAAGTTATAAGCGAAAATAATGTATCATCTGAAGTTGCTGTATCGCAGGAAGAACAATTACAAAATTCTACTGAGAGCCAAGAAGTAGTAAACCAAACTGAAGTTAAGGAGGCTAATACAGAAATAAATGAGCCTATTGAAACTGAAACTGTAATAGAAAAAACAGAACAATTGGTTATAGAGGATGAATTAGCAATTAATCATCTTGCGGAAAAACCTAAAGCTGATTTTAGTCCAGAAACTAGATCATTTAATAAATATGGTATTGGAGCCCATTATGGCATGGAGTTTATACAAGTAAATGACCTTAGCATAAAAGCAAATAATATTGACCTTAGCTTTAATTATCAAAACCTGAATTTTATTTTTCAAACAGGTATTGGTTTTCAGTATTCACAAGATAAAGGAAACTATCAGGTAGATTATGTGCGCAATGATTATTCAGAAACAGAACAGCGATTTGATTCTATAAATTTTGTTCTCGATTCAAATGGAACTGTCACACCAGTTCCTATTAATCCATATTATGTTGATATATATGATTCTATTGACCATAAATATAATGCATCTATTTATCAATCGTACTATAGTATTCGTATCCCAATTTTAGTAGGATATCAGAAGGATTTCAAAAAATTTGGAATATTTGCCAAAGGAGGAATATTTTATAGTCTTGTGGTTCATAAAGCAAGTAGTAATATGTACCAAGTAGATCAAAGTTCAACCCTTACTTCCATAAGTTATGAGGAATATACCCGTAAAACTAGCCAAATTGAATATGCATTATCAGGTGGTCTATCATACCGTTTTAATAAGCAGTTTCATTTCCATGCTGAAGTAATGGGTAAGTTCTATCAGCATTCTGTTTATGAGAATTCTGCTTACGCAAATACTAATCCATGGTCAATAGAAGGCCGATTAGGACTTATCTATTTTTTAAACTAAAGAATTGATTTTAATTTTAAGATGAAAGCATATATATTTATACTGATTGTCAATGTATTATCCTTAGGGATTAAGGCGCAAACCTCGAAATTTTGCACCTCTGATTTTAGTTATCAAGTAAACCTAGAGGTTTCTCCATTTACATATAATTTTACTGATAATAGTAGTTCTAGCAATACAATAGTTAATTGGCATTGGGACTTTGGAAATGGAGAAACTTCTGCCAAACAAAATCCAGAGCATCAATATTTAGCAGAGGGAGTATATATTATTAGCTTACAAATTACTGATCAATCAAATTGTACTGATATTTCTATTGACACCATTGAAGTTGTAGCTGTAATACCTCCAACATGTAATGCGTTTTTTACCTATGGGCTGGATACTGCTGCTCCTAATTATACCTATAAATTTTTCGATCATAGTATTCATACAAATGATAGTATTATTTCTTGGTCGTGGAATTTTGGTGATGGTTCACTCCTAAGCTATTTACAACATCCTACTCATCAGTATTCAAGCACGGGAAATTACAATGTAACTCTAAACATTGTAACTGCCACAAATTGTAGCTCTTCCTATAATACTACTCTTACTATTACAAGTGGTGGAGTAAATTGTAATGCAAATTTTACATATAATATAGATACTATCTCGGGTTTAGCAAATACAATATTGTTTCATGATAATAGCCTGCATACAGGTCCAATATTATCTTGGTCATGGAATTTTGGCGATGGCGACAGTTCATTTTATCAGGATCCAACACATACATTCCCCTTTCCTGGGATTTATAATATAAAACTAAAGATTACAACTGATATATGCACCTCACAAATAGAAATCCCTATTCAGGTTGGAAATCCCCAAAAATATAATGTTTGGGGGCGTGTTTATGTTGGAAACCATACTGCTGACCAATGCGTTGCATATTTATATAAAGAATATCAAGCAGATTATGTAGTCCCTATTGATACCGTTGAGCTTACATCTGTAAATGACACCCTTGGAATTTATTATTTCTATCAAATACCTGAGGGCAATCATAAAATACAAGTTGTATTACCAAGCAGTAGCCAATATGCAAACTCTTTTGCTCCAACTTACTTTATTAATTCTGTTTTGTGGCAGCATTCCAATAGTATTAGTTTATTTCAGGATTTGACCTTACAAAACATTAATATGAAAGCCATTCAACCTCAGTCTGGCACAGGGTTTATTAGTGGTAAGGTTATAAACCAGGCTAATAACCAGATTGAAGGCATTATAGTATTTCTTTACAATACACAAGGCGATGTTATTGCCTATACCTTTACTAATTCTCAAGGCAATTATCATTTTAATAATGTTCCTCAGGGTGCCTTATTAGTTTATGGCGATTTAGCAGGTTTTGCTTCTTATCCTGCAGGGGTAAATTTTGCAACTACTTATGATAGCCTTTCCCAAGTAAATTTTCTAATAAAGGGTCGTTCTTCAGTTGGTTTTATTGAGAATGAAGAAGAAGTAAGCGAACTAAACTATAAAATATTCCCTAATCCATTAATCGGTAATAATTTATTTGTTCAATTTAATGCTGCTATTTCCAGTGATTATGATTATCAGATTTCTAATGCATTAGGCTCAATTATTCAATCGGGAATTATGCAAAAAGGAAGAGATACTTTCACCATTGAGCTAAATGGTTTAAAGAAAGGGTTCTACTTTATTTATATCACAGATAAAACTAGCAATACTACCACTGTTAAGAAGCTGATTTACTAGACTATTAATTAAGCTTTTATACTTCAAAAAAGCTAAAGTGCACACTTCCATAATTCCGAGTTGAAACATAGGCAGGAAAGTGGCTAAGATTTGTATCTTTAGAATGCTCCACAATAAGAACGCCCTCTGGATTTAATAGGTTTCTTTCAAACACTAATTCAACTATTTTCTCAAAATCAGGCATATCATATGGAGGGTCAGCAAAAATAATATCATATTTTTTCCAAGCGCTTTTCAAAAAGCTAAAACAATTGGCTTGTACTACTTCCAAGCTATCCATTTTAAGATTTTCCTTGGTACTCCTAATAAATCTTATGCATTTATTATTTTGATCAACAGCGGTAACCTGCTCACATTCTCGAGAATAAAATTCAAATGCAATACTGCCAGTTCCAGAAAATAAATCCAGAGCTACCATTGACTCTAGTCCATATTGATTGTGTAGGACATTAAACAAAGCCTCCTTTGCCATATCTGTGGTTGGTCGTACAGGTAAATTCTTAGGCGGGTTAATACGCCGAGCTTTTAATATGCCGCTAATTATTCGCAAGGAGTGTAAGTGATTTTAATTCAACAAAGGCAATTTCCTTTTGAGTGAGATTACCATTATCTATTTGATTTATATTTGGGAAAAAGCGTTCTAGATTTTCTCCGATTTTAGAAGTCATTAGTATTTTACCACTAAGCTTAAGTTCTAGGGCTTCAATATTAAAATTGTTTTGTTTAATAAAGCTTAATAATAGAAACATAAACTCATCAATGCTTTGAAAATTGAAATGGTTGTGGCCCATCAATTTATTACCCTTAATGCCGATAATCTCAAAGGATTTAGTGCTTATACTTAGTGAAATAACATCATTTAGATTTGCATTTATTAATTCATTATCAATCAGCAATGCCGACTGATGAAATATATTTGCCTTTGGAAACTGCAGTATAATAAGCTTATCCATATCAGGAGAAATACCGTAAATCATATTTGCTTCCTCATGCTTTAATGCCTGAGATTTAGCAATAAAGTTTCCCTTACCTAAATAGGTTTCTAATAAAATTTGATTTTTGGATTTATCAAAATACTTATTGGGAACCAAGGTGCATTCCTGACTTTTAATTAAAATGATGATTTTAGAAAAAGTAGAATTAAAGAAGCTATGTTTATTAAAAACTAGCTTAAAATTATCAGTTGCAGATTTCCATGTTTTTGCCTGCCACTCATAGATTTCTCCTTTTACTATTTTTTGCCCATTTAATATAACGAAAGAAAGTCCATCAGCTTTTAAACTAATGGACAGTATATATTTTTCCGTATTCTGTAAATGGAATTCGGTTTGGGATATTTGTTGAATTGGGTTCAAAATTCGTAGATATTAATTCTACCAGCTACCATCGGTAGAAGGCTCAGTTAAAGAACCTAGTTTAAGACCTGGGAATTTATCATCTTCAGCCATAATTCTTAAATTATTTTGCAATAAATCTTGCTCCTTTATTTCAGCCAAGTAATCTTTCTTATAACATCTCACTTCAAAAACAGGCACTTTAAAATTTGCTCTGTCAACTGTAGAAGATTCTATTTCGAATTTTATTTTACCATGTGTAAAGGGAACTAAGGCGATAGTTGCAATATCGAAATTTTTAACATCCTTCAAAAGAGTATCTTTTATAGCTATAAGCGTCGTATCACGAGTAATAATTCCTAACTCCAAAGCTTGCTCCTCGGTTAAAGTATCAGGAACTGTTCCATTTTTCAGTACTAAAGGCATCATTCCCAAATTATAGAAATCAACTAAAGTATCGAAACTACCAGCGTATTTTGAATTAATTTTTTTATACTCTATCTCCAGTACTTTAATATTATTAAGCTTTTCAATAATAATTTTTTCACGGTCAAATGTAGCTTTTTCATACCTAACAGGCTCCATTATGCTATCATAAACTG
>JAOZKO010000163.1 GCA_029935325.1 Bacteroidales bacterium | reverse complement strand
AACAGTAATTGGTAATATTTAGAACGATTTTATTAGACAGTATTACAGCATATTATAGTCGTCAATCATAACTGATTAGTAACTAATGAACAAGGAATGATGAAGTTTTGTTTTGCGGCAATTCGATATTCAGTATTCAATATTCGATATTAACAGGGGGAATAATGAACAAGGAAATGAACCTATGATTTTCAGGCACTTCTCCCTTTAGGGTTCGGGGCAAAAAGTGACTGAAAATTATTATAAGTTTAGCTTCACAGCAATTCGATTAAACACAAAACACACAATCACATATCACAAAACACATAACACCCAACACATATCACAAAACACCCAACACAAAACACAAGAACATAATAATGAAAAGAATTACAGCAGATTATATATTTCCAGGGAATGCTTCTCCGATAAAGGAAGGGGTAATTGTTATTGATGATTCTGATAAGATAATTAGCATTTCGGAACAAAGAAATGGTGATGAAGAATACTATAAAGGAATAATCTGCCCTGGTTTTGTGAATGTGCATTGCCATACTGAGCTCTCATTTGCCAAAGGCAAAATAAACAGAAAGCAAGGGATTAATAAGTTTATAAATGAGCTAGAGTCTTTAAAGAGAAGCACCAGTATTGAGGATAAGCAGAATGCTGTTATAGAGGCACTAACGGAAATGCAAAATAATGGAATTGTTGCGGTTGGTGATATTATTAATACGGATTTGAGTATAGACATTAAAGAGAAATCAGTAATTAAGTTTTATAATTTTATAGAGGTATTTGGCTCTCAATACAAAGATGCTGAGAAAATTTGGTATAAGGCATTGGCATTATTTGAAAGAGCAAATTCTCCAAAAAATATTATTCCACATGCACCATATTCTCTTTCTCGAACATTATTTCAAAAGCTTAGGGATTTTCAAAAGCCAAATGAAACTCTAAGTATTCATGCTATGGAGAGTAAAGGCGAAGCTGAATATTTTTTGAAAGGCAGTGGACCAATTGCTGATAGAATGAAATCGTGGGGATTAGAAATTCCACCAAATATTCCTAGCAGACAAAGGCCACTAGCAAGTATTGGGAGTTTCCTTGCTCAAAGTGATAGAGTTTTGATGATACATAATACCTTTATTGAACAAGAAGATATAGAGTTTGCAAAGCAAAATTTCAGAAATACTTTTTACGGAATTTGTCCTAATGCTAATTTATTTATTGAGAGCGAATTACCGCCATTAGATTTATTACAAAAGCAAGGAGTAAATATTTGCCTAGGAACAGATAGTTTAGCCTCCAATGCATCATTAAGTATTTTGGATGAGATGAAAACCCTACAATTGGAATTTAATATTCCTTTGGTGGATTTAGTATTATGGGCGACTTATAATGGAGCTAGAGCATTGGGTATGGATATGCATCTGGGGTCAATTGAAAAGGGTAAAACCCCAGGTCTTATTTTAATTGAGAATATTGATTCTGAAGATGGCTTGAGCAATGCTGTTGCCTGCATTGTGTAAATCTAAATAAAAGATTAATAAGGTATTAATTCAAAGGAATAGATAAATATATACTAGTGCCTTTAGCTTTTTCGGACTCTATTTTGCATTCACCTTGAAGTTCATTTATTCTGTTTTTAATATTTTGCAAACCAATACCTGAAGCTTTTTTATTAATATCAAATCCAACTCCATTATCAATTATGCTCATTTTTATTGTATTGTCAATTAGCTCCAAACTAAACTCTATTTTTGTAGCATTTGCATGCTTTATAATGTTGTTTACTAGTTCTTGAGCAATGCGATAAATATTTATTTGAATACTTTCATTAAGTTCATTCCACCCTAAACTAGGCTTTGCCGAAAGAATAATCTCTATTTTAGAATGTTGTGAAATCTGAGTAATATAGTCCTTTACAATATCAGTAATTGAAGCAAATTCGAACTTTGGTGGAGTAAGGTTATGCGAAATTGAGCGCACCTCTTCGTAGGTGCTGTTTATATTGTCATATATAATTTGTAATTCCTCAGTGTTTTGAGTTTTACGCATGGAATCAACAAATAATTTAACTGCAGCAAGTGATCCCCCAACTCCATCATGAAGCTCTTGAGCAATCCTAATACGCTCCTTTTGCTGGGCTTCCATAGCGCTTTTTGCCGATTCTAACCTATGATTTAAAATTAAATCGGTGATTTTCTGATTATTCAATTCTTCATTCTTTTCCAATAATAATAATGCAGCCTTGCGTTTTTGTTTATGATTATAAATTATCACAATAATAAAAATTGAAAGAATAATCATAATGCTCATAGCAGCATATTTCTGAATCTTTTCATTCTTAATACTGGCATCCTTTTGCTTAGCCACTAATTTATTTTTCAGAAGTTCAGCTTTTTGAATATTGAGCTCCTTTTCTATTTGCGAGCTTTGGTATTTTATCTCTAATTCCTTAATTTGCTGATGTTTCTCTTTGTTGAATAATGAGTCCTTGAGTGTAGTGTATTTCTTAAAATACCCAACAGAACGTTTATAGTCATTTGTCAGCTCATACGAATTTGATAGGTTTAAATATACATCTTTCTCATATTCACGAGCACCAGTAGTTTTAGTTAAGTTCAATGCTTCTTGGCTATAATGCAATGACGTTTTTGGTTGGCTTATTTTATTATATAAATCTGCTAGATTGTTTAATGTGGGAATAATCTGAGATTTGGAATCAATCTTGCGCTGAATTTCCAAGGATTGATTGAAATAGTTCTTCGCTTCATTATAATTCTCTTGTTTTAAGCTAACTAATCCAAGCATATTCAAGGCCATTGCTTTACCCCTTGAAGTTTTTGCTGATTCAGAATTTAGAGCTTTCTCAAGATATATTTTTGCAATATCTAAACTATCAACCTTCTGAAATATAGTTCCTAAATTATGATAGCATTGACCTTTGCCATAAGCGATATTTTTAGCTTCATAAATTGCCAATGCTTGTTTATAATAATCAATGGCTTGATAATACTCACTTTGATAGAAGTTAATATTTGCAATATTCAAATATGAAGATGCCATTCCCAAAGTGTCTTTGAGTTCCTCTCTAATTTGTAATGCTTTTTGCTGAGATTCCATCGCATCTAAATACTCGCCTTTGCCAAGATACATTAACCCAAGATTATTGTATATCACAGATTCCCTTTCGGTGCTAAGACTTTTAGAATAGTCGTTAAGAGCAGTAAAATAGTTCTTTTCAGCTTGTGTAAAGTCTCCCTTTTGTGAATATGCAATGCCTAAATTAATATATATTTTAATCAGAGATTCGTCAAGTTCATTAGCTTTGGCAATGGGAATTGCAATATTGTAAATTGCTATAGCTGAATCTAATTTACTATTAATAATATACAGAATCCCTTTAGTTCTATAAGCTCCTACTAAAGCTCGTTTTAAGCTTAGTTTTTCTGATAAATCAATTGCTTTATTTATAAAATAAAAAGACGAATCAGTGTTTGTAAATCGGTAAGTAGTTGCTGCTCGAATATATAAATCAACCAAATTACTATCCTCTTGGGCATTAGCTAATTTTGACCTTAATTGTAAAGTGGTATCCGATTGAGAAAATAATGTAGGTATGCTAATTGATAAAAATATCAAAAGTAGAAAAAGAAATTTACGCATATAATGTTTGTCTTTTTGTCAAATTCACTAATTAGGCTTTGCACACTAATTACTCGCGAAAATAAGTATAATATATTTTGCTGGTAGGTTATTTTACAAACGAACCATTACTCTAGAATCATCTGAATATAGGATTCAAAAATCAGATTTTAAAACCAAAATTAACCCTTACGCTGATTCTTCCATCGCTTATGCGACCATAGCCAGTTTTCGGGTTTTTTGCGAATTACTTCTTCAAGAATTGCAAAATACTTATCAGTGATTTCATGCTCAGCAGTTTCTTTGGGATTATCGAAAAGGGTTTGAGCAGTTATCTCATAATGCCCTCGTCTTACTCTCTGGATATCAATAAAAACCACAGCTAAGTCGAGCATTTTTGAGAGCTTTTCTGCGCCAATATGCACAGGAGTATCTTGGTTTAAAAACGGAATCCAATATTTTATTTTATCTCTATGAGGACTTTGATCAGCCATAAACATATACAACTTATCGCCTTGCTTGTGATTAAGCATTACATCATAGGTTTTTTCCATAGGATAAAGGGTAAAGCCAAATCTCTCGCGGGTATGCACCAGATATTTGTCCATTATAGGATTCTCTATTTTGCCATATACGGCCCAGCATTCTTGAGGTACCCACAGGGGAGCAGTTACACCATATTCCCAATTTGTATAATGCCCCATTAGCATCATTACACTTTTGCCATTATCGTAATGCTTTTGAAATTCATCAGGATTTTTAAAAACATATCTCTTTTTGATAGAGCGCTTGCTGATGGTAAATTCCTTGAGCGTCTCTATCATTACATCAGTAAGATTATGAAAAAAATCTTCTTCAATTTGCTTTAGTTCCTTATGAGTTTTTTCTGGAAAACTATTTTTTAGATTATTATAAACCACCTTTTTTCGATAACCAAAAACATGATAAATTAAAATAAAGGCAAAGTCGGAGAGTCCGTATAAAATCCAGTGGGGAAGTAGTGAAAAAGCATAAATTAGCAATAATCCTATATATGTAAATAATCCGCTAAGTGTTTTTTTCATATTAATGAAGTATTTTAAAAATAAGTTCTTTCATCAGGTCTTCATTATTTGCAGTTTGGTTATTTATACCTTTGGATTTGGCATCATACTCGCGCAAATAACCAATTACTTTTACAATTTTGGTATAGGAATAATTTCGTGCTGCACTCAAATACTCATTTACAAAGTAAGGATTTATGCTTAGTGCTGATGCCACTGATCTCGATGATTTGTCTTTTATATTATATACTATTCCCATATTTACAAAATAGTTATATAATATAGGTATAATCATAACTAGGGGATGGTTTCTTGGGTCTGACGCAAAGTAATTTATTATCTGATTTGCCTTTACCACATCCTTCTTTCCCAATGCTCGTTGAAGTTCAAAAACATTGAAATCTTTAGATATTCCTATTCTGTCCTGAACATCTTGTGTGCTAATATCTTGATCTTCTTTAGCGTCGATTAATAGCTTTTCTAGCTCATTTGTAATTCGCGACAAATCATTGCCCAAATATTCCGATAGCATCATACTAGCAGGAGGCGTTATGCCAAAACCTTTAGCTTTAAGGTAACTACTTATCCAGCCAGGAATTTGATTATCAAATAGTTTCTTTGATTCAAATAATGTTTGGGATTTCTTAATCTTTTGGGAAACTTTTTTGCGACCATCAAGTTTTCCATATTTGTGACAGAATACCAAGATTGTAGATTGCTGAGGATTCTCAACATATGAAAGTAATTTGTCGATATTTTTGAGATGCTGAGCTTCCTTTACAAGTATTACTTGGTGACTTGCCATCATAGGGAAGCGCTTAGCCATACTTATAATCGTTTGTATATCAGTCTCACGACCATAAACCACTGTTTGATTAAAGTCCTTCTCCATTTCGTTAAGAACAGTTTTGTCGATGGCATCACAAATCTGATCTATAAAGAAAGCTTCATCACCATGTAGGTAATATACCAGTGAAAAAACGCGCTTATTTATTGAGGCTAATATTTCGTTATAATTCATAATTGATATCTCTATCCAAATTTAAGATGTCTAACAGTTTGCTTGCTATCGATTAATAACTGTAGGGATTCAATGCCGATTTTCACATGATCGTGAACATAGTTTTCGGTTATTAATTTGTCGCTATCATCAGTTTTTACTCCCGAGGAAATCATAGGTTGGTCGGAGACCAAAAGCAGTGCTCCGGTAGGGATTTGATTATGAAAACCAACTGTAAAAATTGTTGCTGTTTCCATATCAATAGCCATTGTACGGATATTGCTTAAATATTTCTTAAAGACTTTGTCATGCTCCCAAACTCTGCGATTAGTTGTATAAACAGTTCCAGTCCAATAGTCTCTATCGTTCTCAAAAATAGTTGTAGAAATAGCCTTTTGCAATGCAAATGAAGGCATTGCTGGAATCTCTGGAGGTAAGTAGTCATTTGAAGTACCCTCACCACGGATTGCAGCAATAGGTAGAATAAAATCTCCCAATTGGTTTCTCTTTTTCAGTCCTCCACACTTTCCTAAAAAAAGAGCAGCCTTAGGTTTAATTGCTTCCAGTAAATCCATAATAGTAGCAGCATTAGCACTACCCATTCCGAAATTGATTATGGTAATATTATCGGCAGTTGCTGAGCACATTGCTTTCTCCAGGCCTTCAATTTCTACTTTCTTTATCCCAGCAAATATCTCAACATAATTACTGAAATTTGTAAGGAGAATATATTCACCAAAACTATCTAATGTCTTTCCTGTATATCTTGGTAACCAATTGTCTATTATTTCTTCTTTGGACTTCATATTTGGATATAATTATTTGTCAAATTTACAAAAAATATTAATTGCAGTAATTAGTGTCAGCAAGAAAACTCGCTATTTTACAGTGCTTAGTCAGAAATCGTC
>JAOZKO010000162.1 GCA_029935325.1 Bacteroidales bacterium | reverse complement strand
TGAATTAAACATAACTCCTATGATAGCAAATAATATAGACTTAACAAATAGCCTATTTACACTTCTTTTGATAATCATTTCAACGATCTTTTTTTTTATGAATTATTACCAAACGTTTTCTAAACTTTTGGTCTTACCCTCATCTGCTCCATCTTAAGTTTCCAAACGTCCATACTATATTAGATTTTCATACATAATTTCGTAAATATCTTATTATTTCATCATTGCACAAAGCTGCTTTTCCGAGGGGCCCGTAAGTACGGACTTATTACGGTAATATTTAATTATTAGATATCTTTTCTTTTCAAAACCAAAAGTAAGTAATATATACTATCGAACACCAAAACAATAAATTAATCTAAAACTGAAAGTAAATAAATGCCTGCATTTCGCTGCTAATACTCTGGTAAACAATAAATACCACTAGGGCAAATACTAGTGCTTTTAGATAGAAATTAAGATTGATATACCAATTTCGGTAACGATCCTTAAGGCTATATGGCAACCAATGGAACACAAAGCCCGTAAGCATTACCAAGAACACCCATTTATAACCCCAAAGAATATCAGGTATTAGCCCCCATTGGGTGATAAATTCTGCTGTTCCTGATTTTCCAAATAGTAATGAAAAATCTGAGAATGATGGAAATAGTTTCCCTATTTGATGTAGCATTCCTTTTACTACTATCATTGATTCGGAGCGGAAAAATACTCTAGTAAAAGTGATAAATGTAAAGGTGATTGCTATTTTCCAAACTATTGAAAGTCGTGAGTTGGATTTCTCCCAGGGGCTAATCTTTCGCCAAAATTTATAAACCACCAAGCCCAGTCCGTTAAGCCCTCCCCAAATAATAAATTGCCAACTTGCTCCATGCCAAAGTCCACCAATAAGCATTGTAAGCATTAGGTTTATATTAGTATTTACTCCTTTGCGGAATGCTGCTGAATTCTTCATAAAAAACATAAATACCCCAGCAATAACAATAAATATTGGGAACATCCACCAAACACCAACAAGCAATGTGATAAATAGAAGAATAATGCTAAGCATAATATAGCTAAACACTGAGCCTCCTCTGTTTCCTCCCATAGGAATATAAAGGTAATCCTTGAGCCAGGTGGAAAGCGAAATATGCCAACGTTTCCAGAAGTCACCAACATTCTGTGCTTTATATGGTGAGTTAAAGTTTTTTGGGAGGCTATATCCTAGCAATAAAGCAACTCCAATGGCAATATCGGTATATCCTGAGAAATCGGCATAAACTTGCAGTGAATAGCCAAATAATGCCATCAGATTTTCAAATCCAGAGAAATGTAATGGGTCGGTAAATACTCTATCTACAAAGTTTACTGCTATATAATCGCCTATAAAAATCTTTTTTACCAAACCCTTCATTATCCAGAAAAGTGATAATCCGAATTGCGCTGCTGTAAGTTTATAATCCTTATACATCTGAGGAATAAACTGTGCAGCACGCACAATAGGTCCTGCCACCAATTGAGGGAAGAAAGACACATAAAAGCCAAAGTCGATAAGGTTATTAACCGGTTTCACTTCCTTGCGGTAAACATCAATGGAATAGCTTATGGTTTGAAAGGTATAAAATGAAATTCCCACTGGCAGTAGTATTTTATCAACTGTAAAATGAGTTCCTGTAGCATCATTAGCCCACAATGCCATATAGTTTATCATTTCAAAATCAGTATTAAACATCTCATTAATGCTTTCGGTAATGAAACCTGCATATTTGAAATATACCAAAAGGGAGAGATTTACTGATACACTAATAGCTATCAGTAGCCGCTTGATTAGGATTTTCCGCGATTGGTAAACCCATTTCCCGATATAGAAATCGGTAAGTGTTGAAAACAGTAGAATAAAGAAAAATAATCCACTGGATTTATAATAGAAAAATAAACTTACAATAAACAAATAACCAGCACGCATGCTTCGGTTATTGTTTTTATAAACCATTGAATAACCCGCTAGAACAATAGCAAAAAATGCCCAAAAGAAAAAGCGTGTGAATATCAAAGGCCGCTCAGGGTCGTAAAGAAAAATCTGGTTTATATATTCTAAGAAATCCATTAATTCTGAGTCTCTATTACGTATTTAATATTGTTTAATTTATCTGCTCTTATACGACTATTATTTAGTTCTTGCATATAATTACCATAATCGCTGATGATTGCATCAAAAAGCAAATCTCCCAAAAGTATATATCCTGTACGAGTGAAATGAATTCTGTCACGCTTTGCTAAATATTCTTTCTGCCAAACGACAATAGAATTCAGCCCTCCCATTATTTCAAACATATCCCAAACTGCTGCATTATGCTTTTTTGCCAATCGGTACATACTCTCCTGCACCTTTATCCCATTTCTATTAACGTAGCGTCGCCTATAGTAGCTATCGTTATTTGTAGCAAATATTATTGCCGCATTAGGATTTGCTGCCTTTACCCTTGCTATTAGCGTATCATAATTTTGCTCAAATCTAGTTTGGCTAAATTTCTTGCCATAGGCATCGTTAATTCCTATTCCAAAAATCACCAAATCTGGCGCTATACTTTTCAAGTCTTTCTCCATTCTATTGCAGCGCAGAAAAGAAGTTGTAGAAGCACCATTAATCCCCAAATTATGATAAACAATTCCAGGGTCATCGCTTTCTAAATTCATACCATATAGCTGGAAGAAGCTTTGAGTGCTGTCTTTCTGTATAAACTCAATATGTAGGCTATCGATATATTTATTGAATTGAAATTCGGTAAATCCTTCCTTAACAAATAATTTCTGGGAGATAATTATTGAGCTATCAATACGAATACTGAAGGAAGCAGTATCAGTATTATGGTATATTTTTATTCTATTGAAAGAATAATCTAGATCATTATCTGGTTCAATAAGTAAAGTAAGAGAACTGATGCTATCTTTAGTAATGGCACTAATGCCCGCCATTCCAAGATTGCAAATTTGCTTTCTCTGAACATTTCTACAGGCATCCCAACTACCGCTATATCTAAAATAATATCCAAAAGGAGTATTGGTATGTGCCAATCGATATGGGAATACAAAGCCACGACCAGCATTTTGTCCTCCTTCAAAAAACTGAAATCGAGTACGACATTCGCCAGAAAAAACATCAGCCTGAATATGGGAGCCACCATACTGCACAATATTAATCTGACCTTTGCCCTGACTCAGCAATTGGTTCATTTTGGAATATAGTATTTCAAAATTATTTCTTCCCTCAGGAAATTTCAAATTATTGCTATCGTATCTAACTATAGGATAATGACTCAGCTGAAAAGGATATTGGTCGTATTGAGCCATAGCATTATTCTGCATCAAGCTAATAGCGAGTGTAATTATGATAAAGCTATATTTTATTCCTTTGTTCAACATCTATTTCAAAGCTTCAATCATTAAGGCATTATAAAACATATTAGCAATAAGCTTGGCACCACGAGGTGTAAAATGCGTATAATCTGCTCCTGCCAAAGCTGGCTCTGAGCGTACCCACGATGGCATTGAATTATATCCTCCCATTGCTTCATACATATCCCAATATCCGTAGCCAGCCCTTAAAGTTGCTTTTTTAAGTTCATCGCGTACAAGCTCCAAAAATGGATAAGTAACAAATTTTTCACCAACTTTAAACGACATATCCGAAGGCCCAATAACAATTATTGATGCATCAGGTCTTAGCTTTTTCATGGTAGCCAACTGGCTATAAAACCATCGGCCATAGTTTATTGCTTGGGTGCTGTCTTTAATATATGGCATTACATTGCCACCAAACTGCATAATAAAAAGCTGCACATCTAATGCGTCATAAGCTTGCTTTAAATGCGAGAAATCCATTTTTTTGAAGATAGTACCAGAGCTTCCTCTCATACCAATATTGTCAACACTAACTCCAGTATTTGCATCCAAGGCAATACCGTAAATATCGGGGCTATCTGTTCCTGAGAATTCTAATTTCAGATTTTTGGTTTTTGTTGCCAAATGGTATTCAAAAACCGAAAATTCAGTATGGGACTTCAAACTATCGGTATTTATTAGCTGCTCATCAACATACATTTTTAATTGCACAGGGCGTTTTGCATTACCATATAGGATTCTTACTTTCTGGAAATTACGAACTGTACCGTATGATAATTTAGATTCCTGAAAAATTATAGATGCATGGTATTGTATGCTATCATTGAATAAGCTATCGGGAACAATAGGCGAGAAACGCGAAAAAGCTGCCAATGGGCCATAGCGCTTATTCTCTACTTTGGGGTCAACTTTTCCGAAAACAGGATAGCGCGACCAATCACCTTCATTACTTTGGTCGATACTAAAATAGGATTCGTAGGGCTGAAGCGCTGGAAGTAATCCCGGTCCGCTACCACCATTCCTTTTTTGGAGCTTATTACGTAAATAACTGGTAATTCTATCTCCTTCAATCTGAGAATCGCCATAGTGCATTATGCGTATTGAAGTATTATTAGCAGTAGAAGTTTTGAGCTTAGCAAAGAACTTCATTAAATTAGATTTATTCCCTTTGGGAAACTGAATTCTATAAATGCTTTTTGCTAGTTCTGCTGCATTAGCCTTAACTGTATCTTCAGGATTTATTTGCTCACTTGTATCAGCAATTAGCTGATTGTCATCCATCAATTGAGTAATATCAGGCAAGGAATCAATATCATCAATATTACTAACTATATCTGAGATATCAGCATACTCAGCAGTATCTTTAGTAAATAAATCTTTGAAACTTGGCATATGAATATTGAAGGAATCGTAGGTGGTGTCAATTTCTATTTCACCTAATTCATTAGTGGTTTCAGTAATGGTTTTATATATGGGGATTTCTATTCCTTCAGCAGGTATTATTATCATTGTAAAACCAAGAATAATTCCTACAATAGCCAAAAACCAAATTATTTTAAGTGGCTTTATCATTGCTTCTTAATTTTTAGTTTCTGTCCAATTTGTATATATCTAGCATCCTCAATATTATTCCATCGCAATATATCTTCAGGGCTTACACCATTATATTTTTTGGCGATAATATATGGTGATTCGCCAGACTTAACCGTATGATAAAACCAATCACTACCAAGGGGTTCTTCTTTCTTCTTAGCTGTGGTTTTAGTATTTGTTGTTGAGTTTGATGTTTTGCCAACTCGTTTTTGCTTTTCATCATAACTAAGTTCATCTACCTTGCGATAATAATTTACCTTATCCTCTGGCACATATATTTTTAGTTTCTTGCCAATTTGAATTCTCCGAGGATCATAAATATTATTCCAGTCTTCAATTTGCCGCACTTTTACATTATACCAAGCAGCAACAAAGCCTAGATTATCACCAGACTTAATATGGTAATATAAAAGCGCACTACCGTCGGGAACTCTTTGGGGTTCGTATTTAGCATAATGCCTTTCCTTAGAAGGTGGAGGAAGAATCATTGGTTTTTTAAGCTCAAACAATAGCGAATCCTTATAGTGGTATATGGAATCTTCAAGAGCATTAAACTTAATTAAATTTCCCTGGGGAAGATATATTGTATAAACTTGATTTATTGCAGGCACTATATCGAGTTTGTATTGAGGATTCAAAAACCGCAATGTATCCAGAGAAATATTCAGTACTCCATTAAGCTGTTTAAAGTGTAATCGTTGAGATATTTCTACGGTATCTACAATTATATTAAAATCAATCTTAGGGATTTTTATTTTAAAATCATCATGAAACTGACTTAGGATTGCAGCAGCAGTCAAGGCAGGAACAATATCTCTTCCAAACTCAGGTAAATTAGAATATAGAATATAATAGTCCTGCTGATTTTGCAATCTTCGAATGCTTTTGTTGACATTGCTAGGTCCGCAGGCATAAGCTCCTAAGGCCAATTCCCAGTTTTGATATAGATTGTATAATTGTTTTAATTCTGATATTGCTGCCGTAGTTGACTTCTCAATATTTCGTCTCTCATCAACATACGAATCAATATTTAGTCCTTCTTTTCGGCCAGTGGAATACATCAATTGCCAAAGTCCAGCTGCACCAGTTTTACCGAGAGCTTTATTGTTCATAGCAGTAAGTGCAAGCGGAAGGTATTTTAGTGTAGTTGGCAGTGAAGCGGCTTTAAGCTGCTTCTGAAACTGCTCGCCCAATTGCTCTGAATATGCTAAGGCAAAGGCTGTTTTGTCTCCATTCTGAATGTAAAAAGAAAGAATATCTCCTACTCTGGAATCGTAGCGCAAAGGCAAGTCACTTTTGAGTTGGGAAATTATTTCTTTAAAATCAGTTTCGGAATATCCTGGAATTATCTGCGAAGCATAAGTCATCTGAAATCGTGCAGGCATATCAGTCTCTATATTTAGGGAGTCCAAATTCTGCTTCCAGAAATTCAAATAGTAGTCGTCAGATTCTACAGCCTCAGGCACGGGCTTCTGTGCATACATTGCAAATGCTAGCATTAAAGCAATAAGTGATAATAAATTTCTCTTCAAGCTATTATAATTTCTATGTTCAATTTAATTGAAAAGGCGAAAATATTTCTAATTCTTTATCAATGGTGGTGAAATTGTTTTTGTTTATTAACAAGGGA
>JAOZKO010000161.1 GCA_029935325.1 Bacteroidales bacterium | reverse complement strand
TGAAGGCTTCGCTCATTTGTTCAGCGGACATAGCGAAGGCTTCACGTGCCATGCTAAACTTCTCTCGCTCTCAAACTCTCAACTTCTCAATCCTTTTTTTCCTTTTTCCTCTCCTCCTCTCTCCTCCACCGAAGCCCTAGCGTAGGTGAATTCCTCTATCCTTAACCTCCTCTTAAATCTCAAATCACTTTGGTTCTCAACTTCTCAACTTCTCAACTTCTCAATTTCTCGAACTCTCCTTTTCTCCTTATCTCAACCTCCCAGCCCAAAAGTGAAGGCTTCGCTCATTTGTTCAGCGGACATAGCGAAGGCTTCACGTGCCATGCTAAACTTCTCTCGCTCTCAAACTCTCAACTTCTCAATCCTTTTTTTCCTTTTTTTTTCTTTTTCCTCTCCTCCTCTGTCCTCGTTCCTCCTTCCTCTTTTTCTCCTCATTCCTCCTTTTTCCTCCTCTTTCCTCTTTTTCCTTTTTTCTCCTCTCTCCTCCACCGAAGCCTTAGCGTAGGTGAACTCCTCTTTTTCCTCACCCCTCCAATAATTCAAACAATTTGATGCCAATTATTTTTATACCTTTGTGGCTCAATTTTTATAACATTTTATAAATTATATAATTACCTTATTATGAAGAATATACTATTAGTTTTTATAGCATTTATTAGCTTGAGTTTAATGAATGTTTCATGTTCAAATACCATTGCTCAAGATCAACCAGAGGCACAGGAAGCAAATGAAGTGGTTGCAAGCGAGCAAATCGAAGCAGAAGTAGCGCAAGAAGAAGTAGTACAAATAGAGCAATTAGTGAAAGTAAGCACCGACTATGGTGATATGGTTATTAAGCTTTATAACGAAACTCCATTGCATCGCGATAACTTTATTAAACTTGCCAAGGAAGGTTTTTATAATGGTACGATATTTCATAGAGTGATAAATGGTTTTATGATTCAAGGTGGCGACCCAGAAACTAGGAATGCTGTACCAAATGCAATGTATGGTAATGGTGGCCCTGGATATACAGTGCCTGCTGAGTTTAATAAAGCATTATTTCATAAAAAAGGAGCTTTAGCAGCAGCACGTACAGGTGGTCCATCTAATCCTCAAAAGGAGTCTTCAGGAAGTCAATTCTATATTGTACAAGGAAAAAAATATACTAATTTGGAGCTGAATACTATGGAGCAACAAATGGGAAAAAGAATGACTGCTGAGCAAAAAGAAGCATATATGAGCGTTGGTGGTGTGCCATTTCTTGATATGGAATATACTGTTTATGGAGAGGTTATTACAGGATTAGAAGTAATAGATTCTATTGCTGCTGTAAAAACCCTAGCAGGTGACCGACCTATTAAGGATGTGAAAATGACAGTGAGCTTTATTGAAGAGTAAAGGTGTTTTTCTAGAAGTCAATATCAATTGGATTAAGGCTTTAAATAGGAAAATGGTTAGTGAAGAATTATTGCTAGCTGATAATGAAATTTAAATATCGAATAATATATAATGAAGGAAAAGATAGAAATCCTTAAGCAGCAACTGAAGGATATTAAAATAGAATCTAAAGATCAATTGGAGGATTTTCGCTTACAGTATTTAAGTAAGAAGGGAAAACTTCAAGATCTATTTGCTGATTTTAAAACTGTTGCTAAGGAAGATAAGCCTGCAGTTGGTCAGATGATTAATGTGCTTAAAAATCAGGCACAGGATGTATATAATCATTTCAAAAGCGATATATCAAGCCAAGATTCTTCTAGCGAAAAGGAGTTCGATTTAACCCGACCAGTTAATTTCTCGCATATAGGTGCTAGGCATCCTATCTCTTTAGTTCGTAAGGAGATTATTGATATTTTCAATAGAATAGGTTTTGTTATTTCCGAAGGGCCAGAAGTAGAGGATGATTTTCATGTTTTTACTGCGCTAAACTTCCCTGAAGAACATCCTGCACGAGATATGCAAGATACTTTCTTTATTGAGAAAGACCCAGATATTGCATTACGAACTCATACTTCATCGGTTCAGGTTAGAATAATGGAATCTCAAAAACCTCCAATTCGGACAATTAGTCCTGGGCGTGTTTTTAGAAATGAAGCTATTTCTGCCCGTGCGCATTGTATCTTTCATCAGGTTGAAGGACTATATGTTGACAAGAATGTTTCTTTTGCAGACCTAAAACAAACACTATTGTATTTTGCTAAAGAAATGTTTGGCGAAGAAACAAAAATAAGATTACGACCATCATATTTTCCTTTTACTGAGCCTTCAGCCGAAATGGATGTAAGCTGTAATATATGTGGTGGTAAAGGTTGTAATGTATGCAAATATACCGGTTGGTTGGAGATTTTAGGTTGCGGAATGGTGGACCCAAATGTGCTTACAAACTGCGGTATTGATGCAGAAGAATATACAGGATTTGCCTTTGGTATGGGAGTAGAGCGTATCGCAATGCTTAAATATCAAGTTAAAGATTTGCGCTTGTTTTTTGAAAATGATAAGCGATTTTTAGATCAGTTTAGTGGGGCTTATTAAGTTGCACTGAATACAGAATTTATTGAGATGAGTATCAAGGAGAATAAATTACAATTATATAATTCCTTATCAAGGAAGAAGGAAGTTTTTGAACCTATTAAAGGCCCTCATGTGGGAATGTATGTTTGTGGCCCAACCGTATATGGCGATGCTCATTTAGGGCATGCGCGACCAGGTATTGCCTTCGACCTAATATTCCGATATCTAAAGCATTTGGATTATAAAGTACGCTATGTGCGTAATATTACTGATGTGGGACATCTTGAGAATGATGCTGACCATGGCGAAGATAAAATAGCGAAAAAAGCTAGATTGGAACAATTGGAGCCAATGGAAATTGCTCAGTATTTTTCTGATAGATATATTGATAATATGGATGCATTAAATGTATTGCGACCGAGCATTCAGCCGCGTGCATCAGGACATATTATCGAGCAAATGGAAATGGTGAGTAAAATATTGGATGCAGGTTTTGCATATGAAGCCAAAGGGTCAATATATTTTGATGTGGTGAAATACAATAAGAAACACAATTATGGAAAACTCTCCGGTAGAAATATTGAGGATGTTTTAGAGAATACTCGTGACCTCGATGGCCAAGAAGATAAGCGTGAGAGTGTAGATTTTGCCATCTGGAAAAATGCTTCGCCAGAGCATATTATGCGCTGGAACTCCCCTTGGGGTAGTGGTTTTCCGGGTTGGCATATGGAGTGTTCAGCTATGAGTACTAAGTATTTAGGAGAGCAGTTTGATATTCATGGTGGAGGATTAGATTTGCGATTTCCGCATCACGAATCAGAGATTGCACAAAGTGTAGCAGCAAATGGAAGTGAGCCAGTAAAATATTGGATGCATAATAATATGGTAACCATTGATGGACAAAAAATGGGAAAATCATTAGGGAATTTTATTACCCTCGATGAGTTTTTCACAGGAAGCCATAAACTACTTGCTCAGGCTTACGAGCCAATGACAATTCGATTTTTTATTCTTCAAGCGCATTATCGCTCAACTGTTGATTTCTCCAATGAAGCTTTGCAAGCCTCACAAAAAGGCTATGAAAAACTAATGAATGCCGTTGAAACATTGGATAAGCTGAAAGCCTCAGATACCAATGATTTTGATGTAGCTCAATGGAATAGAAAGTGTTATTCTGCTATGGATGACGATTTTAATAGTCCAATATTAATAGCTCATTTGTTTGATGCAGTCAAAATTATCAATTCAGTAAAAGATGGTAAACTTAAAATCAATACAGAGAATCTTGAGCTACTGAAAACAGCTTTTAATTCTTTTACTTTTGAAATATTAGGCCTTCGTAAAGATGAAAAGTCACAATCTGGCGGAGAGCTTAGTGCTAAATTAATTGATATTATGCTTAAAATTCGTCATGAAGCAAAACTGAATAAAGATTGGGCTACTGCTGATCAAATTCGAAATCAGCTTACAGATTTGGGAGTGCAAATAAAAGACACTAAAGAAGGAGCAGAGTGGCAGCTGTAGTTTGAACTGATTAAAATTTATTAATTATGAATCAAGGTATTAAAATAGTACTATTCGTTTTAGGTATTGCTCTAATAGGTGCTTGCACTGATCCACCAGCAAAAAAGCTAGAAACTAAAAAAACAGAATCAAAAACTGTTGCTGTTCCTGTTTTTAATGCTGATTCAGCATATCATTATATAAAGCAGCAGGTGGAATTTGGACCTAGAGTTCCAGGTACTGAGGCTCACTCAGCATGTGCCAAATACTTTGTTGATTATTTTAATCAATTGGGTTTGAAAGTATATGAGCAGGATTTTAAAGCCCGAAGTTTTAATGGTAAAATATTAAATGGAAAAAACATAATTGCTTCTATCAATCCTGAAGATTCTAGAAGAATATTACTATCGGCACATTGGGATTCAAGACCTTTTGCTGACCACGATATTGATCCAGAAAAGCATTATACACCAATTGATGGAGCAAATGATGGAGGCAGTGGAGTAGGGGTTTTGATGGAAATTGCACGTCAGTTGAGCTTGCAAAAGCCTGAAATTGGAATTGATATTATTCTTTTTGATTTAGAAGATTATGGGCAACATGCAGGAGAAGAACAGTCTGCTGGTTCGGAAAACTCATGGGCATTAGGCTCTCAATATTGGGCTAAAAACCCTCATATCCCTGGCTATGATGCACGATATGGAATTTTATTGGATATGGTAGGTGCCGAAGGAGCAGTTTTCAAAAGAGAGTATTATTCTAATCAATATGCGCCAGGCGTATTAACTAAAGTATGGAATATTGCCGCCTCCATTGGTTATGCTAATTATTTTTTGAATCAAGATGGAGGGGCAGTACTTGATGACCATGTTTTTATTAATAAGTTTGCTTATATTCCTACAATTGATATCATTCATTATGATGCTGCTACTGGTTCAGGTTTTTTCTCACATTGGCATACGGTGGAAGATAATTTGGATAAAATAGATAAGTTTAGTTTAAAGGTAGTTGGTCAAACTGTTACGGAAGTTGTTTATAGAGAGAGATAAAGTAAATTTAATCTAGTTTTTTTAATTTGAATTATGACTAATATAAGAAATACGAGAATAATTACATTAGTGCTAATCTACTTATTCTTCTTCTCATTTACTGGTTTATCTCAGAGCAAATCAAACGAAAAAGCAAAGCTTAATGCTTTTATTAAAGAGAATATTTCCTCAGTATTAAATAAAATCCCACAGAATAAGGAACAGCAATTTGGTTTTAATAATAGAGAAGAGTTTGATATTGCCACAATTGGAGATGCATTACAGCTTATTCATTATGGTGATACATTGAATAATGAGAATTATATTTGGCGAATTCCAATTCTAGTAAACGGAGAATATAGAGCACTGCTCACTATTTATCAAGATTCAAATGGCTATAAAATTGCTGATTTTGGAGCTGCAGTTCTAGCAAAAGATATTCAACAAAAGATTAATCAAAATCCCAATAGAACTATTTACGGAATTTTACGGATTCACTCTATTAGTGGTGATTTTCTAATTGTTAAAGATGATAATACAGACATATATATTCCTCTAACATCAGCGATATATTATATTTCATCAAAAGGTATAGAAGTTAAATCATATTATAATTTAGCGGATATTAAAAAGCTTATAAAGCCATGAAAATAAGAAATATATATATTGTTCTTTTTGTGTTTGTCTTTGTAGGAAGCAACAAAATCACTGCGCAAATTTTGCCTGTTAGTGAGGTAATTCAAGAGCAAAGTGAATGGTGTTGGGCAGGAGTTAGCAAATGCATTCTCGATTATTATGGAGACACAACAGAGCAGTGCGAAATAGCTGAATATACTCGAAATGTTGCCACATGGCATAACTTTGGAAATACTGATTGTTGCATTGATCCATCGCTAGGATGTAATTATTGGAATTATAATTATGGCTTTAGTGGTAGCATCGAAGATATCTTAATTTTTTATGGTGGAATATATAGTTACGGCACTTCCTCAGTAATGACAGAACAGGATATTACATACGAGCTTTCCAACGGACGACCATTTGTTATCAGATGGGGATGGTATGCTGGTGGAGGTCATTTTGTGGTTGGCTATGGAAAAGTAAATCAAACAATTTATTATATGAATCCATGGTTTGGCGAAGGGATGAAATTTGCCGACTATAATTGGGTTAAAGATGATGGAATCCACCAATGGACGCATACTAATGTATTAATGACAAGTCCATCGAGTATTGTTTCACAAGAAAGTGAGCAGAATAATAAACTAAAGATTATTCCAAATCCATCAAATGGAGAATTTACATTGCAATTGGATTTCATAATTAATAAAGGAGCTCAAATAAGTATTGTTGATGTTAATGGTGCTGAGGTTTTTTCAATACAGACCAAAGAATCAATGAGTGATATTAGACTTGAGAGTGAGCTTCCCAGTGGAATGTATTTTGTAAAAGTAATAAATAGAGGCTCTGTATATACTGAGAAGCTAATAGTATTATAGCAAGCTCTCAAAGGATTTATTATTAATATTTATATTTTATGAACATAAAAAGTATAGGTGTATTTTGTGGCTCTAGCATTGGCAAG
>JAOZKO010000160.1 GCA_029935325.1 Bacteroidales bacterium | reverse complement strand
AAAAATATGAAGATGATAATTTAATCTATGGTGAAATATTAGAATTGATAAATGGATTAAAAACTGAAGAAGTATCACAATATTTGAGCAGCTTAAATAAGGATGAACTTGCGAAGTTTGAAAGTTTAGTTGATGAGTTTATTAGTGAGGTAATGCAACAGCTTACTTTAGATCAAGAATAGAGGAGAAGTTGAGATATGGGAAGTTTTGCTCGGTATGTGAAGCCTTCGCTTTGTCCGCTGAACAAATGAGCGAAGCCTTCACTTTTGGGCTGGGAAGTTGGGAAGTTGAGAAAAGGAGAAGTTGGGAAGTTGAGAAAGGGAGAAAAACCTCAGCCTAAACCTCCACCTCAACCTCAACCTCAGCTTTAACCTCAACCTAAAAATACTCCCCCAAACTAAGGATATCCAAATCATCAATTTCAACTAAGCAAAAGGCATTGATAAAAGCACTTGCCAATCGGGCATTAGTAATAATAGGAATATTCAAATCCACAGCTGTACGCCTGATTGTATAATCGTTATTTAGCTCCCCTTCACTAAGGTTCTTAGGAATATTAACTACAAAATCAATTCTTTTATCCTTGAACAAATCCATTGAATTTGGCTTTCGTTTGTCGTCAGGCCAGTGTACCACAATTGTTTCTACTCCGTGAGATTCCAAGAAATCAGCAGTGCCTTGTGTGGCATATAAGTTTAGTCCTCTATCGCGCATAAGTTTGCAGGACCCTAATAACTCTACCTTTGATCTAATATCTCCCGAAGAAATTAATACTCCCTTTTTAGGGATATTATATCCAACAGAAAGCATGGCTTTAAGTATTGTTTCGTAATATCCATGGCCAATACACCCTACTTCTCCTGTAGATGCCATATCTACTCCTAAAACAGGATCTGCTTTGGTTAGCCTCGAGAATGAAAATTGTGAAGCTTTTATGCCAATATGGTCAATGTCAAAAAGATTTTTTGAAGGCTTCTCTACTTTCTTTCCTAGCATTACTTGAGTCGCCATTTCAATAAAATTCTGGTTTAGCACCTTTGAAACAAAGGGAAAGCTACGGCTTGCTCTTAAATTGCACTCAATTACTTTTACGAAATTATCTCGAGCAAGAAATTGCATATTAAAAGGTCCAGTAATATTTAATTCTTCTGCAACTTGTTTTGAAATGCGCTTTATCTGTCTGATAGTTTCGAAATAAACCTTCTGAGGAGGAAATACCAATGTGGCATCCCCAGAGTGTACTCCTGCAAATTCAATATGCTCAGAAATAGCATAGGCAACAATTTCACCTTTATTTGCTACTGCATCAAACTCAATTTCTTTGGCCTGAGTAATAAATTCGCTTACTACAACAGGGTGCTTCTTGCTTACCTTAGCAGCAAGTTTTAAGAAATGATTTAACTCATTTACATTAGAAACCACATTCATAGCTGCACCAGAGAGTACATATGAAGGGCGAATCAAAAGAGGAAAGCCTACTTTCTTTGCAAATATATGAATCTCGTCCATGCTGCTAAGCTCTTGCCATTGTGGTTGGTTAATCCCCAATTTGTCGAGCATTGATGAAAACTTATGTCTGTCCTCTGCTCGGTCAATTGATAGGGGAGAAGTGCCTAATATTGGAACATCTTCTTTATGTAATCTTAATGCTAAGTTATTTGGTATTTGTCCTCCCATGGAAACAATCAAGCCTTTAGGAGCTTCATTATCAACAATATCTAAAACGCGCTCAAATGATAACTCATCAAAATATAATCTATCACTGATATCGTAATCGGTACTTACTGTCTCAGGATTATAATTAATCATTATAGCTCTATAACCTTCTTTTTTAGCTGTATTTAAAGCATTTACACTACTCCAATCAAATTCTACACTGCTACCAATTCTGTAAGCCCCCGACCCAAGTACAATTATAGACTTGCCATCAGCTTCAAATTCGATATCATTTTCAGTACCATGATATGTAAGGTAAAGGTAATTGGTTTGTGCGGGATATTCAGCAGCTAAAGTGTCAATTTGCTTAACAACTGGGATAACCCCTAGGGATTTACGATAATCTCTAATCTTTAATAAATCATCATCAATTTCCTCATCATTACTCTTTAATACTGTACGTGCCAATTGAAAATCAGAGAAGCCAGATTTCTTAGACTGGATCAATAAATCTTTATCAAAATCATCAAGGCTATTTACTTCTAAAAGTTTGTTTTCAAGCTTTAATATATTTTCTAATTTGCTTAAAAACCATGTATCGATACCAGTTAGCTCATGAATTTTTTCTATACTATAATTCCTTTTCAGAGCATGGGCAATAGCGAAAATTCGCATATCAGTAGGTTGCGAAAGTTCGGTTTCAATATCCTCAATTTCAGTTTCCTTATTTGCAGTAAAGCCATGCATCCCTTGGCCAATCATTCTCAGGCCTTTCTGAATTGCCTCTTCAAAGCTTCTTCCAATTGACATAATCTCGCCAACACTCTTCATGGAAGAGCCAAGTTGGTTACTAACGCCATTAAATTTACTTAAATCCCAGCGTGGTATTTTACAAGTTACATAATCAAGTGCAGGCTCAAAAAATGCTGTTGTAGTTTGAGTTACAGCATTTTTTAGCTGATGAAGACCATAGCCTAAACTAATTTTTGCTGCAACAAAAGCCAATGGATATGCCGTTGCTTTTGATGCCAATGCACTAGAGCGCGAAAGACGAGCATTTACTTCTATAACTCTATAATCTTCAGAATTTGGATCTAGGGCAAATTGCACATTACATTCGCCTTTTACTCCTACTTTTCTAATTATTTTAATGGATATTTCGCGTAATTTATGGTATTCTGTATTGCTAAGTGTTTGTGAAGGAGCAACAACAATGCTTTCGCCAGTATGTATTCCCAATGGGTCAAAGTTCTCCATATTACAAACAGTAATGCAGTTATCAAAACCATCACGAACAACTTCGTATTCTACCTCTTTCCAACCTTTAAGCGATTTCTCCACAAGAATTTGATCGCTATAAGCAAATGCTTTTTCTGCTAAACTCCTCAACTCATCATCATTAGCGCAAAATCCACTCCCTTGTCCACCAAGAGTAAATGCAGCTCGAGTAATTATTGGATAACCAATTTTATGGGCAGCTGTAATTGCGTCGTCGATGCAAGTTACGGCAAAACTCTCAGGAGTTTTAATATTAATCTCCCTTAGTAAATTAGCAAATTTCTCTCTGTCTTCCGTAACTTGAATTGCTTCAACAGGAGTTCCTAATACCTCTACATTATATTTTTTCAGAATACCTTTTTCAAAAAGATCGGTACCACAATTTAAAGCAGTTTGCCCTCCAAAAGCAAGCAGGATTCCGTCAGGTTTCTCCTTGATTATAACTTTAGTGACAAAATCAGTAGTTATAGGCAGAAAATATACTTTATCGGCTATTCCTTCTGAAGTTTGTACTGTCGCAATATTTGGATTTATTAAAACAGTCTTTATCCCTTCTTCGCCTAATGCTTTTAATGCTTGTGAGCCAGAATAATCAAATTCGCCTGCTTCCCCAATCTTTAGTGCTCCTGAGCCTAATACTAGGACTTTATTTGGCATATTCTCCATATCTTAATTCTCTTTTTGCTTTTTTATTAAATCTAAAAACTCATCAAATAGATACTCCGTATCTGTTGGCCCACTGGAAGCCTCAGGATGAAACTGTGTTGAGAAAAATGGTTTTGTTTTATGTTTAAAACCTTCATTTGTATCGTCATTAAGATTAATAAACATTGGCTCCCAATCTTTTCCTAAGCTAGTATTATCAACTGCAAACCCATGATTCTGTGAAGTTATATATGCCCTGTTTGTTCCAACATGCAATACTGGTTGATTATGGCTTCGGTGTCCGTATTTCAGCTTATAAGTATCAGCGCCAGAGGCTAATGACATTAACTGATTTCCCAAACATATTCCAAAAATTGGCTCATCATTATTAAAAGCCATTTCTAGATTATCAATTGTAATTTGACATTTCTTAGGATCACCAGGGCCATTGCTAATAAATAATCCATCATAATCTTCTTGGCTAATATCATAATCCCAAGGTACACGAATTATTGTTGTATCCCTTTTCAGGAAATGCCTTATAATATTGTTCTTTACTCCACAATCAATAAGCAAAATCCGGTATTTACCATTGCCATATATTTGTTTTTGCTTTAGGCTGACTTCATCCACAAGGTTCAATTGATTAGGGTCGTATAAATCCACATCCTTATCCTCAATAATAATTTTACCAAGCATAGCACCTTTATCACGCAAATGCTTTGTTAGGGCTCTAGTATCTATACCGTAAATTCCAGGAATTTCATTCTCTATCATCCATTCATCTAGGCTTTTTTCAGCATTCCAATGACTATATTCAGCGCTATAATAAGAGACAACAAATCCACTAATCTGAATTCTATCCGATTCGTAATGTTGAAGCATATTATTTTCTTCGCCTTTTTGAGGAACTCCATAATTACCAATAATAGGATAAGTAGCTACCAATATCTGACCTCTATACGAAGGGTCTGTTAGACTCTCAGGGTAACCAGTCATGGCTGTATTAAAAACGACTTCACCTGCTATACTCGCTTCATAGCCAAAGCTTTTACCTTGGTATTCGGTTCCGTCTTCAAGTATTAAGACTGCTTTTTTGTTCATATTTGTATAAAAAAATACCTCATAAAAATAAATGAGGTAATGATTAATAATTCGTGACCCTAATTTTTAAAAGTCTAGGATAAATTAAAAATGGAAATTCTTCCTTATGGAATATATTGTTCAGAAAGGCGTAAGCAAGTTTATTCTGATTAGTATTTCTGTGGATGATTTTAATAAAATATAATGAGAAAAGTAGAAAGTGAAATAAATTGAACTGAATCAAATCTGTAAAATCCTGAATAGCTTTTCTTAATGGCATAAATAAATTTATGATTTCCTAATCAGGGAACAAATGTAATATGTAAATAGCTAGTGAAAATCAAAAATTATTTTCTTTTTCACATGTTGTTAACTATTGCTTTTTATAAAAATATCAGAGATATACTTATCAATAGACTTCAATCAGGGCAATTGCATACTTCTTTGTGAAACTCTGTGTTTTCTTTGAGAATCTTTGTGTAATAGTTATTTCATAAAGAAAGCTTACCGTTAAGTTTTAGCTTTTGAATTATAATTGATTATAAAGGCTATCTTATTAGACCCTAGCAGCACTTAGCAGCACTATTCAACATAAAGAACCAAGCCTTTTAAATATTCACCTTCTACATGGTAAATACTAGCAGCATGATCGGCAGGTTGCGACAGATGATGTAGAACTCTGATCTTTCTCCCACTTTGAATTGCTGCTGCCAAAACTGTTGATTCAAAAAGTCTGCGATCAACAACTTGAGAGCATGAGAATGTAAATAGTATTCCACCAGGAGCAATTTTTTTCAGAGCAACTGCATTAAGTCGCTTATAGCCTTGTACGGCTTTATGGCGAACATCTCGATGCTTTGCATATGCTGGAGGGTCAAGGATAATTAAATCATAGCTTTCTTCCATTTCTTGCAAAAAACTCATGGTATCTATAGCAAAGGATTTGTGAGCATCTCCTTCAAATCCATTGAGCTTTATATTTTGGTCGGTAAGGTCAATTGCTTTTGCTGAACTATCAACAGAATGTACCAGCTTAGCATCTTGCTGTAAAGCATAAACGGAGAACCCACCAGTATAACAAAAGGTATTTAGTACGCTTCTGCCTTTTGAATATTTTCCTACCAATTCCCTATTGAAACGTTGGTCAATAAAGAAACCAGTCTTCTGGCCATTTACCCAATTTACTTCAAATTTATTGTTTCCCTCAAGCACAATTTCAGACTCTTTATCACCAAACAGAAATTCGTTTTCTACCTCAAAAGCAATATTTTTAGGTAGGCTTCCTTTGCTTTTAGAATAAACAGTATGTAGTTTGTCGCCATAAATATCTTGTAAAACTTTGGTAAACTCCTTTCGAAGCAGATACATGCCTATAGAATGAGCCTGAATAACTGCTGCACCATTATAAAAATCAATAATCAATCCAGGAAGTCCATCTCCTTCGGCAAAAACGAGTCGATAAACATTTGTTTCAGCATTGTCAGTTAAACCAAGAGATTGGCGCACTTTATATGCCATTTCAAGTTTGGATTTCCAGAAATTAGAATCTATTTCGATAGGTTCGAAACTAAAAACACGCACCGCAATAGATCCATTTTGCCAATGGCCACAGCCAAGAAAGCGATCTTTATTGTTATAAACATCCACTATATCACCTTCTTGTGGATTGCCATAAGTCTTTTTTATTGCTCCCGAAAACACCCATGGATGTTGACGTAGAACAGCATCATCTTTTCCTGATTTTAATACTATTTTAGTTTCTGACATGCTTATATTAGTTTTAATATTAATCAATATTTGAAGCTGCAAAAATAGACTTTATTTTTTTGTTTACTAAATGCTTATTGCTATATCTTTGTAAAATAAATATGTGAAAATATATTTATATAATAAATTGAATTTAAGCTAAATTTTAAAATAATATTAAATTTTTTTATAAGATGAAAAGAATAAT
>JAOZKO010000159.1 GCA_029935325.1 Bacteroidales bacterium | reverse complement strand
AAACTAATCTCTTTATTAAAAATTAGGGAAGATGTGTTTTGTCACTATTTTTGAAAAAAAACAAAAATACCGCCAAAACATATAACCCCAATCTCAATCTAATCATCACAAAAAAAAGCCCCAAATTTATTTGGGGCTTTTTTATATATTTTTAATTCGAGGAGAATACTAATCCAAAGAATGAATTACTAATCCACTACGTAGTTTTGGTTCAAACCAAGTTGTTTTTGGCGGCATAATATTTCCTGTATCAGCAATATTTATTAGCTGATCCATTGATACTGCATATAGCGCAAATGCTACTTCCATATCTCCGGAATCAACACGTTTGCTTAGCTCACCAAGTCCACGAATTCCACCAATAAAATCAATTCTATTGGAAGTTCTTAAATCTTTAATGTCTAAAAGTTCGTCTAAAACAAGGTTTGAAAGAATTGTAACATCCAATACTCCAATTGGGTCATTGTCGTTATATGTTCCTTCCTTGGCAGTCATTTTATACCACTTACCGGCAAGGTACATACTAAACTCATGAAGTTTTGCAGGCTTATAAATTTCTGCTCCAATTTCTTCCACAATAAAGTTCTTATTTAGCTTTTCCACTAACTCATCAGCAGTCATTCCGTTAAGATCTTTCACCGCTCTATTATAATCAATAATCTTTAGTTGATTATCAGGAAAATGAACTGCCATAAAGTAATTATAGGCCTCATCACCAGTGTGATTAGGATTTTGAGCAGCTTTTTCTTTACCAATTCTACCAGCAGCAGCAGTACGATGATGACCATCAGCCACATATGTATAAGGTACCTTTGTTGCAAAAAGATGCTCAAGTTCCTCGTTTATAGCTTTATCATTTATTACCCAGAAATGATGACCGAAACCATCCTCAGCGGTAAAATCATAGGTAGCTGGAGTTTTGTTTACTACGGTTGCTACTAATTCGTCAATCTCCGGTACAGCTTTATACGAAAAGAATACGGGCTCAATATTGGCGTTAGTATAGCGAGTTAAAATCATACGATCATCCTCTTTCTCAGGACGTGTAAGCTCATGCTTTTTGATAATTCCATCAACATAATCTTGACAAGCTGCAGCTCCTACAATTCCGTACTGGGTACGGCCATCCATGGTTTGAGCATAGATATAATATTTTGCATTATCGTCTTTTACTAACCAACCTTCGGTTTGAAATTTCTTATAATTCTCAACAGCTTTATTATAAACTGTTTCAGAATGTACATCAATACCTGGCTCACAATCAATTTCGGAGCGAGTAATATGTAGTAATGAGCATTCCTTGCCCTCAGCCATTTGTGCAGCCTCAGCAGCATTCATCACATCATAAGGCAGACTTGCTAAGTTTTGCGCTATTTCTTTCGGTGGACGTAAGCCCTTAAATGGTTTTATTATTGCCATGATTTGTTTTGTTTGTTGTTGCTTGTTCAGTGTTCCTTGTTTGTTGTTCTATGCTTGGCATCAAACTACAAACAAAGAATACTGAATTTATTATTTAGTTAACTTTAAAAGTAGTATTGCCGTTTAAAATAAAATCAACAATTTGCTCTGCTCCAGCTACTCCTGCATTTACATTTGCTTCTAGAGTTTGTGCTCCCATCTTTTTAGGAGTAAAATAGTATCTGCCATCGTATTTAGCTGCTATTTCGTCCTTACAATCAGGGGCAATATCAGATACATAACGGAAGTCTTCTCTTTCTGACATTACTTTCAGAAGGTCATCTTCGTGTATAACCTCTTTACGTGCTGTGTTTACTATAGTACCACCCTTTGGCATTGAATTCATTAAGTTGTAATCGATGCTGTTTTTGGTTTTATCATTTGCAGGAATATGCAAAGAGATATATTGGCAAGTTTTATAAAGCTCCTCAGCAGAATCACATGCAATTATACCATCCTTTTCAATCTGCTCTTTGCTAATGAAAGGGTCAAAAGCATATAGTTTCATTCCAAAACCTTTCGCGATTTTTGCTACTAAGCTTCCTACATGTCCATAGGCGTGGATTCCTAATGTTCTGCCTGTTAGTTCCGTTCCTGCCTTTGCATTAAATAATCCGCGAGCCATATAAACCATCATTCCGAGTGCTAACTCAGCTACCGCATTGGAGTTTTGTCCGGGAGTATTCATTGCTACAACATTATTTGCTGTACATGCTTCCAAATCAATATTATTAAAGCCAGCACCTGCCCTAATAATTATTTTTAGATTTTTTGCTGCATCAATAACTTCTTTAGTAGCTTTATCGCTACGAATAATTATTGCATCCACATCAGCTACAGCACTTAGTAGCTCACTTTTGTCAGCGTATTTTTCCAATAATATCATTTCAAATCCAGCATTATCAATAACAGCTTTTATTTGTGGTATAGCTGCTGCTGCAAATGGTTTTTCTGTTGCTATTAATACTTTTGTCATAATTATAATGTGTTGTGTGTTATGTGTTATGTGTTATGTGATTTATTAATATCTAATATATCACATAACACTAGTAACAAACACTATTAATTATTAAGATTTTAAACTTTTAAACTCCTGCATGCAAGCCACTAATGCTTCAATGCTTTCCTTAGGGAGTGCATTATATGTAGAAGCACGGAAACCACCTACTGAGCGATGACCTTTAATTCCAACCATTCCTTTATTGGTAGCGAAATCAAGGAATTCCTTCTCATACTCTTCATATCCTTCTGCCATTACCCAGCAAATATTCATTAGTGAGCGATCTTCTTTATCTACCACTGTTCCTTTAAACATTGGGTTGGTATCAATCTCATTATAAAGATAAGCAGCCTTATCAACATTCATTTTGTAAATAGCATCAATTCCACCTTGGTCGCGTAACCATTTTAATGTTTGCAATGCAGCAAAAATAGGCACAACAGGAGGAGTATTAAACATACTTCCTTTGTCAATATGAGTTTGATAATCTAACATTGTAGGAATATGACGATCCATTTTCCCTAGAATATCTTTACGAACAATTATAAATGCAATTCCGGAAGGAGCGAGATTCTTCTGTGCTCCACCATAAATAAGTGCATATTTAGAAATATCAATTGGGCGAGAGAAAATATCAGATGACATATCTGCTATCAATGGAATATCTATATCCATATCGTGGTGAATCTCTGTTCCGTAAATAGTATTATTAGTTGTAATATGGAAATAGTCAGCATCAGCAGGAATCTTATAATCCTTTGGAATATAATTAAAGATTGCCTCAGCAGAAGAAGCTACTTCTACAACTTCACCAAAACCTTTAGCTTCTTTTAGAGCTTTTTTAGCCCAAGCACCAGTATTTAGGTATGCAGATTTACTTTTCATAAGGTTATAAGGAATCATAGCAAACTGAGTGCTAGCACCACCACCTAGAAATAAAACTTCATAACCTTCAGGAATTTTTAGCAAATCTTTAAAAAGTTGCTGAGCTTCGTCCATTACGGCAACAAACTCTTTACTTCTGTGAGATACTTCCATTAAGCTTAGTCCTGTTCCTTCAAAATTAAGGATGGCATCAGCAGTGTTTTTGATTGTGTACTGAGGCAAAATTGATGGGCCTGCATAAAAATTGTGTTTCTTCATGGCTCTAGTTTTATATTGTAAATTAAATAGTTTTAATATTGTTTAATAAAAGGTTTTATATAGAATAATTGAATTCTAAACCCAAAATTAATTGGCTTGCGAATATGCGAAATATTTTCGAGAAAACAAGGGATTCTGACGAGAAATTTTATGGTTTTTGATTGATATTATATTGCTAGTATTTGAAGGAAGGTTTTTGTTAGTGTAAGGCAATGCCTAATCTATATTATTTGTCAAGAAAATGCTAAATACTTGTTTTTCTATTGTGGGCTAAAGTCAGTAGCGAATCAGCGTTATAGGGTGGAGTATAATGCCCCGCCTAATAAAACTTTATATATGGGCTTTAGTCCAAAAGTAAGTGTAAACAATTAAGGAAAAAACGATCCGTAATTTACACAGTTCCGTATTAATGGATTATTTCACGAAGTTTATAAAACCAAAAAAGGCTCAAATCATCGATTTGAGCCTTTTTATAAATATTTTATTATTCTATCTATTTAGTGTCTGCACGAAAACTGTCATATTTTACGAAATGATATATTTTGGATGAGATTTTAACTTTTTTGAGACGAAGTGATGCCTTTGCATCAGTGAGTTGAGAAAGATTAAAATATCGCCAAAAGATACATTTCTAATTTTGCAGAGTTTTCTTGCTGGCACTATTTAGGGTCATATGCCCACTTCAAATAAATAGCTCCCCAAGTAAATCCAGCACCAAAGGTTGATATTATAAGATTATCACCTTTCTTCAGCTTCGATTCGTATTCCCAAATACAAAGAGGAAGAGTAGCTGCTGTAGTATTTCCATATCTTTCGATATTTATCATTACCTTTTCAGGGTCAAGTTTCATTCGCTTAGCAGTAGCAGATATAATACGCATATTAGCTTGATGAGGCACCAAATAGGCAATATCATCAGCGGTTAAATTATGCTTATTCATTATTTCAACTGATACATCTGCCATTTTAGATACAGCCCATTTGAAAACAGGTTGTCCATCTTGGAAGATATAATGCTCGCGAGCATCAATACTTTCGTGAGAAGGAGGCTTAACAGAGCCACCTGCTTTTTGATGTAAGAATTGACGACCTACGCCATCACTTTCCAAGATCATATCTTGTACACCTAATCCTTCTTCTGATGGCTCAAGCAATACTGCTCCAGCACCATCACCAAAAATTGGAGCAACAGATCGATCAGTATAATCTACAATGGAAGACATTTTATCGGCACCAATTATGATGACTTTTTTACACATTCCACTTTCAATATACTTAGATCCAGTAGCCAATGCATACAGAAAACCTGAACAGCCTGCATTCAAATCAAAATGAAATGCACCCTTTATTCCAACTTTATCAGCAATAATACTTGCCGTTGCTGGGAATAAATGGTCAGGGGTAACTGTTGCGCAAATTACTAAATCAATTTCTTCAGGGCTAGTATTAGTTTTGCGTAAAAGGTCGTTTACAGCTTTGGTTGCCATAAATGATGTTCCTTCACCCTCTTCTTTAAGAATATGTCGCTCTTTAATACCTATGCGAGTCATAATCCACTCGTCAGAAGTATCAACCATATTCGCTAATTCATCATTAGTTAGAATATAGTCCGGAACATAAGCTCCTATACCTGTGATTGCTGCAGTTAATTTTTGCATAATATAATTTGTTTATCTACAAAATAAAAAAAGCAAAGGTATCGTTTAATTTTACAATATTCTTTGCTTGTCTTTATATTATATCAATTTATTAAACAATTGCTTCTTTTTCAATTGCTTGTTGACCGCGATAAAACCCACATTCGTTACACACTCTGTGATAAAGCACAGTAGTGCCACAATTAGGACAAGTAACATATGTTGATGCTACTGCTTTATAATGTGTTCTACGCTTGTCACGACGTTGTTTTGATATCTTTCTTTTAGGATGTGCCATAACTTATTATATATTTACTATTGTTAATCGTCAAATTTTAAATTCTTTAATGCGTCCCACCTTGGATCCGCCTGCTTCTTTTTGCCATACGATTGTATAAGCTCTAAATGCTCTGTTTTGCATGTAGGATTACCATCTTTATCATCACTATGGATACGTTTTATTGGTATTTCTAAAACGATAATCTCATAAAACAATTTACTAACATCAAGTTGATACTCTTTATCATCAAGATAAATAATATCATCCTCATTAATGTCAGGTGACTCGCCATATTTGTAGATCTGATTATAATCCACTTCTATGGGAAGATCAAATAATTCCAAACAACGGTCGCAAGCTAAATTAATATTACCAACAACCTTTGTTTCTGCAATCATCAATCGGCTTTGTTTGTCAAGAACAAGACTTATGCTTAAGTCTCCTCCTTTCACGCTTTCCGATTCCAAAGCTGCAAAGAACGAATCTTGTACATGAAATTGATATTCATGCTTCCCAATGCTTAAACCCTTATAGGGGATTAAATACTCCACTAAGCTTTCCATCATCTCAATTTTGGGGCTGCAAAAGTAATTATTTATTTTATAAATCCGACTATTTTTTACAATTAATTGAAATTAAGAATTATTATGAAATATTAGGCCCATAATTATATTGATTTTGAGCTTGATTTGTACCCGATTATTTCATATATTTGCAATAATTACTTAAAACTCAAAATGATGAAAAGAAAACTGATTATTTTATTGCTCGTATCAATTACAACTCTTTTTTATTCAACCAATAGTTATGCTACTAAAGATGTAGGCGTTTCGCAAATTATATCACCTTATGGTGTTGCTAATCCTGCTGATTCAATATATGTGAAAGCCTGGGTGAAAAATTATGGTACACAAGCCGTTGATAGCATCCCAATTGTCTATAGTATTAATACGGTGGATTTTTATGATACTCTTTTTATTGGAAGCCAGTTATTATCAGGTGATTCAGTATTATTTGTATCAAGAGAGCTGTTTGTTTCGCCCATAGGATTTTTTATGTTTTGTGTGAAAACTCAGCTTTTAAATGATATTAACTCTAATAAT
>JAOZKO010000158.1 GCA_029935325.1 Bacteroidales bacterium | reverse complement strand
TTACAACAACCAAAACTAGCAAAATTACATTTGGCCGTCATTATTCTGTTTGTCATCATCTAATTGAAGGGGAATATTTACTTCATCAACCACAACAAAAGCAAAAGGATAATCTTTGAGGATACTTTGCAAAAGATGATATGCTTCAAGCTTTGTTCTCAAATCACCAATTCTGACCTTAAAATATGGAGTATTATAAACAATGTAAATTTGATAATCTGGGTATTCCATTAAAAATTTAGCTCTTTCTTTATTAGCTTTATCTGTGGAATTTACCCCAGAAACAGAGAATATCTGAATTCTATATCCCTTAATCTTGGGTTTTGACTCATTTACAATAACCTTCTTATTCAGAATAGAAACTATTGCAGCATCCATTTTATACGTCACGCTACCAAGTGTATCTGTATTAACAATAGAAGTATCAATACTACTTGCATTTGGCTTGTAGATATAGTTTGTATCAATCTCTTGCTGTGCCAAAAGATTAAAGGAAATAAATATTGTCAGTAAAAAGAATATTGTCTTCATAATAGTTTTTTAATAGCCTGCAAAAGTAAAAAAACTATTTAGTTTGATGGTCATAAATTGATTTTGATCTTACTGAAAGAATTGGAATTGGACTATGATTCACCATTTGCTGTGCATAAGTTCCTAGAATCAAATTCATTGGAGAAGACTCTTGGTCTGTCATTATACAAATTAAATCAGCTTCATTTTCCTGAGCAAATTCAATTGTTCCTTTAGTTACACTATCAGTATCAATAGAATCAATTGTATAATCAATATCGTATTCATCCAAAAACTTAGTTGCTTGATCGGTATATTCATCAACAAAATTTCGCAAGGACTTTACTTTTGAAGTATATACGGACAATAATTGTACAGTAGCGCCAAAACCTTTTGCTAAATATGCCACAAAAGGAACCTTTTGACGAGTCTCTCTAGTACTATCAATTGGCACTAAAATATTTTCGATTTTAGTATATACCTCATCACTACGCATGGTAATAACAGGGCATTCAGCATTTGCTACAATCTTATATGCATTGCTTCCCATCCAAAACTCATCAAATCCTGATGTTCCATGAGTTCCTGCTACTATTAAAGCTGCATCATGATATTTAGCTTGATTTGTAATCTCACGATGAACTTTTCCATTCCGCATTTTATATAAAAACTTGCCACCCGTTAGTTGTGATTCAAACTCCTCAACTATTGATTCAAATCTTTTCTTCGCCTCCAATCGAGGATCATATGCATTAGAATATACCGTTCCTGATAATTTCTTCTTATCAACCCAAACAATCATTACGTTTGCATCAATAGCATTAGCAGTATGTATTGCAAATCTAAGAGCACTCATTGCTCCTTCCGAAAAATCCATTGCTACAATAATTATCTTCTTCATATCAGTTATTTTAGGGTTTGCAGATATTCCTGATTAATTAATGTGTAAAAGTACAAAAAATAAACTCCTTTTACAACAACTATAATAATTATTTTACCCCTAATTTCTGAATAACTGTTTTAAAGTCATTTATACGTTTCAAATAAAAATTATTTTGTACTTTATTTGTTAATAAAATGACATCTTTAATGAAGTATAATTGTCCATTTTATTTACTTTTGGTTTTTTCATTTTAGAAAGTATATTACATTAGTTTCTACTAATGAGGAAATTATTTTTTTCACAAGAGCACTAATCGAAAAGGATCTCTAAATCTTTATCCCATTGATTATTAACAATATTGTAGCTTAAAATTTTAGATGTATGAAACGAGTTTTTAACCCTAAAGAAAATTACCAATCCAGCAAACAGGATATCGGTTATGTAAATAGGAAAGATGCTACTCAGGCCGACTACGACCGTATAGGTTTTATGTCTGGTTTAGAGGTTCATCAGCAACTGCTAACAAAAAGAAAATTATTTTGCAATTGCCCTGCAGGTTTATTTCATGAGCATAACGATTATGACGCAGAAGTAATTCGTCATATGCGACCTACACTCAGCGAATTAGGAGAATATGACGGCACTGCATTAATGGAGTTCCGAACTCGTAAAGAAATTGTATATCGATTGAAGCATGCTACAACTTGTACTTATGAGGTCGATGATACTCCTCCATTTCCCATTGATAGGTTAGCTCTAGAAGAGGCTATTGAGATTTCACTTTTGTCTAAATTAAATATTGTTGGTGAAGTACATATCACTCGAAAGCAGTATTTGGATGGTAGTATTCCTACTGGTTTTCAGCGTACTGCTATTATTGGTGTTGAAGGGAAAATTGAACTAAAAAACAAAACTGTAAGGTTAATCCAACTTAGTATAGAAGAAGATAGTTGCCGTGAAATATCCGATATTGGGCATATTCGCACATATAAAACGGATAGATTGGGCATGCCATTGATTGAAACAGTTACTTATCCTGATTTTGTAAATCCTGATGAAGTAAAAGAAGGTTGCGATTATATTAGATTCTTGAATCGCAGTACTGGAAAGGTTCGCACAGGAATGGGTGCTGGAAGACAAGACGTAAATGTTAGTTGCAAAGGGGGAAGTAGAGTTGAAATAAAGGGTGTTGCTCATACAAAATGGATTCCTGAGCTATCGCATAATGAGGCTTTCCGACAGTGGGCGCTATTACGAGTACGTGAATTACTAAAAGAGAATGTTAAGGATCAGGAAAACTGGAAAATAGAGCATCTAAGAATGAGTGCGTCAGATTTCAAAGGGAATCCTAATTTTGATGGAATATTTGAAGATAATCATCAGGTAATTGCTGTTAGATTACCTCACTTCTATAAGATACTATCACATTTTGTTCAACCAGGAAAAGTATTTGCCAATGAGTTAAGCGAGCGTTTAAAAGTAATTGCTTGCCTTGACCAACCAAATATGACTCATAGCGAAGATTTGAATCCGATTTTAAGCGAAGAAGAAATTCAAGGGATTTTCACCAAGCTAAAGGCTAATAAAGATGATGCTTTTGTTATTTTTGACGCTCCTGAAGATGACATAAAAACAGCTTTGGAAACAATTGAAGAGCGGTGTAAAATGGCTTTTGAAGGAATCCCTGAGGAAACTAGAAAATCATTTGAAGACGGTAGCACTATATTTGAAAGAGTATTACCGGGCGCTGACAGAATGTACCCTGACACAGATTCTGCCCCTATTCCACTTAGTGCTGATTATATTGAAGGCTTAAGAGATCAAATGCCTAACGATATTATTGACCGCTATAATCAAATGCAAGAATGGGGAATTGCTAAGGATACTTATACTTATATTTTCTCAAAGAACCTGTATCCTGTATTAACTAAAATTGTTGAAGACTTGAAATTTTCACCAAAAGAAATTGGTAATTTCCTTGGTCATAAATTAAAGTTTATTGAAGGACATTATACATCAGCTGATGAGTTTGATTATAATAATATTTTCGATTTATTTGATTTTATCAAAACCAAAGGCTTGGATATAGAAATTGCTCAAAGCATACTTATAGAGTTCTATCAGCATCCAAAAATGGATTTTGAATCAATCTTAGAATCCATAAATTTCAAAGAACTTGAACATGATAATATTATTTCTCAAATTTCTTTCCTAAAGGAAAAATACAAAGAAGTAGGTCGTAAGCAAGGAGCTGAATTTGAGCATAATTGGATAATGGGTCAATTGCATAAAACATCTGTTGGCAATATCAATTTAAGTGAGTTAAGTAATATTGTTAAAAAGCAAAATTAAGACTAAAATGGACGAATTATTTCAAGGATATAAAGGAGAATCTTTAGAATTACTAAAGAAATATAATGTTAGAGTTTGGGGAACAGCACAGGTAGAAACTACTCGTGGCCCTTTTGAAGGAACAATACTACCTCGCTCCGAAAATGATGATGATCAGCATATTGTAATGAAAATTATAACAGGCTATAATGTAGGTATAGATATAAAAACTGTTACTAAAATGGTAGAAACTGGCTATAAAAAAGCCAATTATGCTATTCCACAAAAGGAGTTTCCTTTTACTGATGGCTTACCAAGCGTTAAGCTTTTTGGCACAGGAGGAACTATTGCTTCTAGATTAGATTATCGTACCGGAGCGGTTATTCCTGCATTTTCACCGGGAGAACTTTATGGAGCGGTGCCTGAATTGGCAGACATCTGTAATCTTGATACGGAGAAAGTTTTTGCTGTTTTTAGCGAGAATATGGGGCCCGATCAATATATTTCTTTGGCAAAAGCTATTGGCAAAGAAATAGAAAAAGGTATTGATGGGATTGTAATTGGTCATGGAACTGATACATTACATCATACAGCTGCTGCGCTAACATTTATGGTTCAGAACTCTCCTATTCCAATTGTATTAGTAGGCTCTCAACGCTCTTCGGACCGACCAAGCTCTGATGCGGCTCTTAATCTTATGCATGCTATGAAAGCTGCAGGCCATAGCGATATTGCTGAGGTAATGGTTTGTATGTTTGGACCTACTTCTGACGAATATGGCCTTTTGCATAAAGGTACTAGGGTTAGAAAAATGCATTCATCTTATCGCTCAACTTTCCGTACAATTGGCGATGTGCCATTGGCAAGAATAAATAGAGATGAGATAATGCCAATTAAAGAAACTTATAATCGCAGAAGACAAGATAAGGATGTGAAAATATTGCCATTCTTTGAAAAGAAAGTAGGCATGCTTTATTATTGGCCAGGAATGCAAGCTGATGCTTTGGACTCGCTTATTGAAAATGGTTATAAAGGGATTATTATAGTTGGTACTGGCTTAGGTCACGTTAATAAGGACTTATATCCTGCTATAGAAAGAGCGCAAGAAAAAGGTATTCCTATTTTTATGACACTTCAAACCATTTGGGGATATGTACATATGTTTGTATATGATACTGGGCGAGATTTAATGGCTAAAGGAATTATTCCACTTGGGAATATGCTTCCTGAAGTTGCTTGGGTTAAACTAGGTTGGGTTCTTGGACAAACTCAAGACTATGACAAAGTAAAAGAGATGATGCTTGACCCAATTAATGACGAAATTACTGAACGCGAACCTTATAATGGATATTTGGTTTATCAAGGAGGAATTCCTGAAGTAGAAGATTTTGTTAAGAATGTGCACAAATAATATCACACAAACCAATACCAGACTCGGCGTGTTTCTAAAACACACCGAGTCTTCAAACTACTGATGCAGAATTATTATACACTTTTTCTTCCTAGTCCTAGTGGCTACCAATTAGCAAAATCTTCCTTTCAAAAACAAAAAACTTTCCTTTCCTCATTTTGCCTCGCTCCTGAAGGATGATGCGAAAAGGAAAGTTTTCTTTTAAAACCTCCTAACTTCTCAAAAAGTTCACATAAAGATTAAAAATTCCTCCTCCTCAAAATTTTGCCTCAATCCTAAAGGATGATTTTGAGGAGGAGAATTTTAAATCAATAAAACAAACTAATAGTACCATGAAAAATCTGGATTACACCAATTATTTACTTCATAACCTCATCATACTTAACCCATAACAACATATCTTGTGGTGCAGGAATACTATCTGGTCCTCCATAATAATGGTAATTAAGAAATTTAGTAGCATCTACTTCCTTTTCACAGGAACGATTTACTTCCACAATTTTTTCATTATTCACCTGAAATAAATAAGCCGTTTTAGTTAATTCAATACTAAACTCTATTGAGCTATCATCACGTAACATTTCTTTAACTTGCTCTTTTGACACCTTTAATAAACAATAATTCTCAGCTGTATTTCTTGAACCATCATTATAAACATAAGTTTTAAACTCTAGTGAATCTATTATCTTTCCGCTAATCTCAGTACTTATAGTATGATAAGATACTCGAGCAGAATTACTATGAATTTGATCTTCCGAAAAACCCACTAATTTACTTTGATAAGAGCCTTCATTAGTAACAAATAAGCTTGTATCGAGTTTTACAGATACTCTGAAAATATTGGATTTAAAAGATTCAATATCAAATATCGAATGTGTCTCGCAATAATGGGAACCTTTCTTTACCATTTGCAAATGGTAAACTTCGTAAGCTTCTTCATCTATGGATTTGGTGCAGCTAGCAAACAATATAGCAGCTATTAATACCGAAAGTATGGTTTTGATAGTCATTTTAAGCAGTTTTAGAATATTATATCAATCCAAGTATTTATAACCTTTTACCGTGTTTGAGCAATGGTATTTAAGTAATTGTAATTCAAAAAATCACATACTCTAAGGTTATAATCATCAGATTATCATTGATGACAAAAATAATACTTTTTTGAAGTAAAATCAAGTTTTTTTTTATATATCAGAGCAAAAGCATACTTTCCTTTGTGTGGCTCAGTGCTTCTTTAGGAAATCTTTGTGAAATCTGTTTAATGTATATTTTAGGTTTGTACCCTGACAGGGTGCCACCAATTGATTGATAATCTATAATGTTGTGAAAGTATGAGTTTCTCCTGAATAGTATTGATGCAACACATTTAAATCATGTCTAAAAATCCAGACAACCTTTATCAGGCATCAATTCTAAAAGCAAAAAAGGCGGTCATAAATTGACCGCCTTTTTTTATATATCTATGGAATGGAATAATAATTACATCATTGGCATACCGCCACCCCTTCCGCCCATGCCACCACC
>JAOZKO010000157.1 GCA_029935325.1 Bacteroidales bacterium | reverse complement strand
TGATACAACAACATAGTATTAGTGCGTTTACAATTAAACTAGTATAGCTTTTATATGAAAAATATGCTAGTGTCTAAATACAATATTCTATAATGGTTTAGTATATTTAACTCCATTATGTATAATGCCATCTTTGAAATTAAAGCTTTTAATATATTAAGTAAATGATATCTATTTTAGACGAGAAACAGAAGGTACGTCAACAGATTAAATTACAAAAAGCAAACCTTAGCTTTAGTGAAAAGGCAAAACGCTCGCTTTTTGTTTTAAAAAAAGTAGAGAACGACATTCACTTTCAAAAGGCAAATACTATATTTGCTTATTGGTCGATGAGTGATGAGATTAATACTCGTGAATTTGTTGAGAGATGGTCGAAGAGTAAAAAAATATTTCTTCCAGTAATTATTGGAGACACTCTGGAACTACGACAATTTAATGGTATTGATAGCATGAAGAAAGAGGGGAGATTCGGAATTCTTGAACCTCAGGGGATGCTACTTGAGAATTGGAATGATATTGAGTATGCGATTATTCCGGGTATAGCATTTGATGTTTTGGGAAATAGATTAGGAAGAGGAAAAGCATTTTACGATAGAATATTAAATAAACTAAAAGCTAAAAAAATTGGTATTTGTTTCGATTTTCAGTTAATCGAGAGAGTGCCAATTGAGGCTACTGATATCCCAATGGATACAGTGTTTTCAGAGAGATTTGGTAATTAGTCCATTTTTTGTAATTTTGGTAATTCAAAATAGAGCATATGGCAGGAGTTAAAAAGTTTGGAGCATTTGCAGGAGTTTATACCCCATCGGTACTTACTATACTAGGTGTAATAATGTATATGCGTCTTGGGTGGGTTGTAGGTCAGGCGGGACTTATAGGAGCAATAGTGATTATTCTCGTTGCTCATATTATTTCTATTTCTACCAGTTTAAGCATCTCAAGTATTGCCACCGATAAGAAGATAAAGACAGGTGGTATTTACTATATTTTGTCACGAAGTTTGGGCTTACCCATGGGTGGTTCAATAGGAATTACTCTATTTGTAGGTACAGCATTAAGTATTGCCCTTTATATTGTTGGTTTTACCGAAAACTTTCTTGGAATAGAGGCTATTAGTAATTTTCTAGGAATGGAAAGTGGTATTAATTCTATCAGAATTATAGGTACCATTGTTCTAGTTCTATTGGTAGCAATAGCTTTTATAAGTACCTCTTTGGCTATTAAATCTCAATTTTTTGTTTTAGGTGCTATTGCGTTATCTCTTATTTCTATTGTATTAGGTTTTGCATTTGTAGATCCTTCGGCAATGCCTGAGGTAGCAATGTCACCAGCAGATGGTCACTTTCCTATAATTACAATTTTTGCTATTTTCTTCCCTGCGGTAACTGGCTTTACAGCTGGAGTTGCTATGTCTGGCGATTTGTCTGATCCAAAGAAATCCATTCCTAGAGGAACGATGTATGCCGTGGCAACAGGATTGATAGTATATGTCTTGCTAGCTATTGGGATTGCATATTTTGTTGATAGAGAAACACTTTTAACAGATAATAACTTCCTTTTAAAGATTGCTATTTACTCACCATTTGTGGTAGCAGGTATTTGGGGGGCAACATTATCATCTGCATTGGGAGGTATTTTAGGTGCTCCTAGAATTATTCAAGCCATTGCTAATGATAAAATTATTCCAAGGTTTTTAGGAAAAGGATATGGTGCCTCCAATGAGCCACGAAATGCACTATTATTTACATTTGTAATAGCTGAAATGGGAATCTTAATTGGAGATTTGGATGCTATTGCAGAGGTTGTTTCTATGTTTTATATTGCTGCCTACGGTTTTATTAATCTTGCTTTTGCCCTCGAAAGTTGGGCGAGTAGCGATTTTAGACCAAGCTTTAGTGTAAACAAATGGATTGGAATTATTGGTTTTATCGCTAGTTTTGGTGTAATGCTTCAGCTTAATCCGGGAGCAATGGTAGCAGCATTTGTTATTATGTGGTTTATATATTTTATGCTTAAGCGTAAAGAGTTGAAATCTGATTTTGGTGATGTATGGGGGAGCGTATGGTCCTCCGTTGTAAGAACATCTATTACTCGCTTGTCGGAGAAATCATTAGAAAAAAGAAATTGGAAACCAAATATTCTAATGTTCAGCGGAAGTACCAATGATAGACCTCATTTATTGGAAGTAGGAAAACAGCTTGTGGGTAAATATGGCTTTCTTTCTCACTTCGATTTAAAAGTAAATCCGGATAAGAATTTCACGTTTACCAAAAGAGAGCAGCTTATAAATAATGAAGAACAGTCTAAAGGTATTTTCTCCAGAAGACAGAGTGTTAGTGATTTATATGATGGGATTGAACAAATATCTTCGACTTATGGATTTGTAGGCGTAGAGCCAAATACCATATTCCTTGGTTGGGCTAGAAATACCAAAGAGCCAGTTCGCTTTGCACAAATGCTTAAAAATTTATATCGCCTCGATCAGAATGTGATATTAATGGATTATGATGATAGATATGGCTTTGGAGATAGAAAGCAGATTGATATTTGGTGGAGAGGGAAAGGACAAAATGGAAACCTTTCATTACAATTGGCTAAATTCCTGCAAGAATCGGAAGATTGGTCAAAAACTAAACTAAGACTATTGGTTGTTAATTCAGTAAATAGTGAACATGAGAATATATATCGCCAAGCTAAAAACATACTGAGCAACTTACGTATTGATGGGGAAGTGCGAATTATTAATAATCAAATTGAGAAAAAAAGTTTTTATGATATTGTTCAATTGGAGTCGATAAACTCAAGCCTGATTTTTATGGGGCTACCTGATATTGAAGATAAGCTTGAACAAGATTTTGTTGATAAAACAAATGAATTATGCCATAAAATAGGAACAGTAATATTGGTGCGTGCTTCCAGTAATTTTATGGAAATGAATATTGGTAGAAGGAAAAAACAAGTTTCTTTAAAATCAATATTTGCTAAAGCAAAGCTAACAGAACTAGTTAAAAAGCAGGAAGAAGAAGGCTTAGAGATTAATTACCCTAAATACGAGAATCTGAAATATGCTAATGAAGATTTATATAATTCTATTTCTGAAATACAATCATATAATAATGAGCATTTCTTGCAATTAATTGCTGAGAATGAAAGTGTAGTATTGCAAGACTTTGAGGCAAGTATTAAAAAGAGTATTGATAGTATGAAGATGGTGATTGAAAGCAGCAAAGCAGAATTGCTGTCTTCAAAAATATCAATTATTCATACTAAACTATTTAAGGAGATTAAAGAAAAAATATTAAACCTTCAGGATGCTTATCTCCCTGAACAGAATATTTTACTGAATAAATTTGTCAAAAAAGAACTGACATCTATTAAAGGCTTATATCAATCATTACCTGCTAATATCAATATTAGTTACGATTTGGAAGATATACAAACGGCAAAAGGAGATAGTTTTGATGTAAGATGGTATAAGGCATATAATCGCCTTCTGGCAAAATTTGGAAAAAAGAAGTTTAAATATAGAATTAGATATAAGCACTTATTAATAGAGCATTTCCTAGAAGAGCATCTTTCAACTTTCGATTTTTTCTTACACCAATATGGGATTTCAAGTAGTGAGAATATAGTTGCTATTGAAATGTTTGTTACTGAAATGGACAAGGAAGTTCAGAAGCTATATCAGAAGATTGTAAATTCTGAAAAGGAATTTAGTTTTGATAAAAACTATAATCGAATGCATAAGCTCCTTAAAGATTTAGAAAAGGGGATTGTAAACAGAATGATACAGTTTCTTAAGCTAAGAGAATCGAGCTTAAGTCATATTATCAATAATTTAAATAAGATAAGTTCGCAGGTGGATGTAAACTCAAGCTTGGATGATGAGTTTAATCTAAAGAGAGCAATTAGTAAAATATCATTGCGCTCAACGGACTTACCTGATATGCGCTTTAGAAATCAGAATATGCTGATTAATCATATGCAATTGAATACTAATTTATTGATATTTTCTAATCAGTTGCGTCAGTTCTCGAACTTAATTTATAAGAGAGTAAAATCAAATATTGAACGTGATATTGTAAGTAATCATAGTGCGTACTTAAAATACTTAAAGAGTTATTATAAAAGATTACAGAAAAATAAAACAACAAGTTTTAATTTTGATGCTACTAAATTAGTTGTGGCTTTTGATAAGATTGCTGCTGATAATCTGGTGAATTTAATATTAAAAACCCAAAAGGCTTTTATGAAAAATTTACCAAAGAGTATTGAAATTTTTACCGAAGAATCAGATAATCTAATTGGTACAGAACAGCAATATGATGATTTGAAAAGTGTGAACTTATCAGTGGTTAGATTAATGGATTATTTAATCCAAGATGAGTATTCGAGCAAACTACAGGCTATACTTACTGAGCTTCCTGATAAAATAATTGAACAGAATAATAAGCTTCACGATCATTTGCGTTTAATTACTTATAATATTGAAAATAGAGATGTAAATAATGATGATTTTGCAACTTATATCCAGAATGAGATTCAGAGTTTAGAAAACGAGTCTATTGAAATTGGTGAGTTTGCTAATGATACATTAATGCAAATTGAGGAACGCCAAAGAATAATTGGTGAAAAAATATCCATATATCCATTTATGCAGGCTGCAATGAATCTTAAGCAATACATCAAGCAGCGCGAAATAAAGGCTAAGAGCACGCAAATGCTCAATTGGAAGAATCAGTTTTACAAATGGCTGCGTAATAAAGGAGCAGATTTATGGTATAGCCAAAGTAAAACCATGATATTGACTCAGGAACTTTTGGAAGAACAAAATGACATACTGCATATCCAGAAAAATCAAAGAGATGCAATAGAGAAATTAAACGCTTCTACAGATGTTATGGAGAAATTGCCATTCTATTATAGGCAGTTATTCGCCAATCGCCATAATTATATGTCAGAGTTTTGGGTTGAGCGTAAGCATGCTGAGCAAGAATTAAATAGCTTTACTATTGATTATGACAGAGGGCTTTCACGAGGATTATTAATAAGTGGATTGCCAGGCTCTGGTAAGAGTTTCTTAAGCTATAAGCTTTCAAGTTCGTTAAAGGCAGGAACAAAGGTTTACTCTATAATTCCTCCCGAGAAGGGTAGCACAACTTTGGCAGCTTTCAATAGAGCTTTAAGAGCTACTTTTGAGCTAGATGAAGGAACAGATTATTTTAAAAATGTAAAAAAGAACTCGCTGATTATTTTTGAAGATTCGGAATTATGGTGGCGCAGAACTGCTGATGGTTTTAAGGTAATTGATCAAATTCATAATATCATTAGCAAAAATTGCTCTGATTACTTATTTGTGGTTGTAATGAATAATTTTACCCACAAATATATTAGCCAGCTACGACCTCTTAATGCTATTTATACACATTATATTTCACTTGGTGCAGTAGATGCTCGCAGCCTCGAGAATATGATTTGGAAGCGACATATTGCTGGTGGCTTAAATCTTAAGCTAGGGAATAAAGAGCAGGGAAATTTCCATTCTTGGGATTTTGCTCGCTTATTCGGAAAGTACTTCCGATTCTCAAAAGGTTATCCCTCTGTGGCTATGGAAGCATGGCTTAATAATATAATTAGTATAGAGGATAACGGAATAAGTATTAAAGCTCCTCAAAGTTTTGATATTAGTATATTCGACACATTAGAGGATTCTGATTTGTGGATGCTGCAATTATTTGTGTTGCATAAACATATGGATTACAGTAAGATGTCATTGGTGTCAGGTTTAAATGTTGAGGTAGTTATTCGAAAGCTATTTGAGCTTCAAAGAATAGGTTTTATTGAGAATATTAGCGGGAATGTTTATAGGCTAAGTCCAATATTGCTGACTTATATTATTCAGGTATTAAAAACTAAAAAGTACTTATAATGGAAAACTATACAAAAGATATCTCTGCGTTTCCAATAATTAGCTTTTTGGTAATAGTTCTAATGCTATATGTTTTATTGAAACTAATAGGCAATGTAGTTCCTTATATAATTAAACGAAAGAAACTAAAGTCAGCCTTTAAAAGAAATTATAGCATTGTCGAGCTTTTTATTTGGATAGTGTTTTTGCTTCGGGTGATTCCATTTTTTATGAAAATGAATATGGCCTATGGTGTTTTCTTCATTATTATGGTGGTAATAATAATGTTAATGGTATCGTGGTATGCAGGTCGTGATTTTATTGCAGGATTTATTCTTAGAGCCAATACAGGTTACAAACCTACTGCACAAATTAAAATGGGCGATTATGAGGGAGTTATTATGAATCGCTTTCCGCGGAACTTAAAACTACTTGATGATAAAGGAGAGAAATTACTAATACCATACTCTTTATTAATAGGAAAATCTATTGTTTTTAAGAGCTTAAATAAGTCTAGAATTTCTACTCATATAAAACTGAAGATACAATCAGATCTTGATTTTGATAGATTGACCGAGCAATTGAAGTTTAAAATAATGACACATCCCAAAGCATTATTAACAGAGTATCCTATTATTAATTTGATTTTGCAAAAAGATAAAGAGCTAGAATTGGATATTATACTTTATGCCCGTGATAATGAAGGCTTATCAGAGATTGAGTATTCTTTAAAAGAGTTTGCAAAGGAGTTATAGATTTTGCAT
>JAOZKO010000156.1:6397-6699 GCA_029935325.1 Bacteroidales bacterium | reverse complement strand
CCTTCTTTTCTTCCTGTGAAAAGCGATTAAATATTAATTTCTGGTTTTCGGGTTTAATCCCTATACCGGTGTCTTTAACATATATTTCAAGCACATTAGGTTCAACATTTGTTTTCAAAGAATAGCCAAATTCAATAAAACCTTCATTCGTAAATTTCAGTGCATTATCAAGCAAATTACTTAAAATTTTATTCAATTTTATATCATCTATAAATATCCTGCTTTCGTTATCAGAAAGCCCTTTTTTCAAATACAATGGTATTCCATTTTCTTTTGCTTTTATGTCGAAAACCAAAAACTGC
>JAOZKO010000156.1:0-6387 GCA_029935325.1 Bacteroidales bacterium | reverse complement strand
ATTTCATAATCTGACAGCCCATTCTTCAAGTATAAAGGTGTCTTACTTTCCTTAGCTCTAATATCAAAAATAGAAAATAGCTCAAGTAATAAATCATTCAAACATATTTGCTTTTCAATTGCCTTAACTTGTTTTGTTCCTAATTCTGATATTTCTAGAATATCATCAATAATTCGCATCAGTTGATTTCCACTACTTTGAATTAGATTTATATAGTGCTTCTGTTTTTCTTTTGTTAATTCATGCTTACTCAGAAATTCTGAAAAACCCAATATTCCATTCATTGGCGTACGAATTTCGTGGGACATATTATTAATAAATTCGGTTTTAAGCCTATCACTTTCTTTGGATTTTTCTACAGATGCAATTAATTGTAATTCAGTATTTTTTTGCAATGTAATATCTTGTACAATGCCCACTGAATGCAGTGGCTTTCCTGATTTATCAAATTCTGTTTGGCATTTTTCTATTACATATTTTACTTCATTATTTTTTAAAAGTAACCGATGCTCTATTTCATAGGGCAATTTATTTTCTAGTGAGTTCATATATGCATCATTTACCATATCCCTATCTTCAGGATGAATATTATCTAAAAAAGCATCATATGAAGCTTCAAACTCTTGAGGAGTAAGATTGAATATTCGGTAAATCTCATCCGACCAAACTAACTTATTATTAACAATATCTAATTCCCAATTCCCAAGGTGAGCTATTTCTTGCGAATAATTTAGCTTTTTGGCAATATATTCTGCATTTTCTTTAGCAATGGTAAGCTCTTCTTTCGTCTTTTTCAATCTAGTAATATCTCTACCAATTATTGCCAATCCTTTTCTATCTCCGTTGGAATGAAAAACAGGAATTTTATAAACATCATAAATCTTCTTATTTCCATCGAATGTAGGAATAACTTCTATCTCCTGCATTGTAGTTTTGTTTTTCCAGGCTATTTCGTCACTAGTCGTACAATTAGAAAAAGATTCTCTGTAAATTTCATTTGTAAATTCTGCCAACTCTTTATCTGTTTTGCCAAAATAATCTACATTCAACAAGCCAAAAGTCTCCAGCTCTGCATCATTTGCCAATAGCCACCTGCCTTTACCGTCTTTATAGCATATTGGATCAGGAACCGTATTAATAAATGTTTTAAGTCGTTCTTCGCTTTCCTTAAGGGTGGTTATATTTTCTTTTATAGCAAGATAATTAATTATTTTTCCAGATTCGTTCTTTAATGGAGTAATGGTAACTTGTTCCCAAAAATAATCACCATTTTTAGCCTTATTATTAAATTCGCCATGCCATTCCTCTCCTGCAGAAATCACTTTCCACATATTATCATAATATTCATCAGACTGTCTCCCTGATTTCAATATTCTTGGATTTTGTCCAATTGCTTCTTGAGCTGTATATCCTGTAACCTCCGTGAATTTAGAATTGGTATATTCAATATTACCATCTATATCAGTAATAACAATAGTGTTGGCACTTTGTTCAACAGCAATTTTAAGCTTCTTTATTTCGCTTTCAATTTCTTTTCGTTCACTAAGATCTCTCACTGCCGTAACTCTATTAGAGTTATTACCTTTTGTATAATAATTTTTTGCTTCTAGCTCAATGGGAAATAAAGTACCATCCTTTTTTATTCCTTCTACCTCATATATTAGTGAACGTTTATTTTTAATATTATCGATAATGTATTCATGGTCTTTTTCAGAAATAAGTAGCTCTATCAGGTTTATTCCCAATAATTCCTCCTTTGTATAACCAAACATTTTTGACAATGATAAATTTACATCAGTGGCTATGCCTTTATTATGAATTATTATTCCTTCAAATGTAAGGTTTGATAATTCTTTAAATTGAGCTTCGCTTTTCTCTGCCCTATCCTTTGCTAATAATAATTCATTTTCAGTAATAATTCTATCAGTAATATCATATATAGTGGCAATCATCAGAACCTCACCAGCCAATTTTATAGGTGATGCGTATATTTCAACATCCCTAATTTCTCCATTGGCTAATTTATGTTGAAACTGAAAAAAGTTTGATTCTCTTTTTACAGCTTTTTTCATTATTTTTTCAATGTCTTTATTGGGTAAAATATTAAATTCATTTATCGACATCTTCAATATCTCCTCATGACTATATCCATAAAAATTGATAGCAGCATTATTGGCTTTAACTATTTGCTTACTAATAGCATTAATCTGAAGCATTATAGCTTTATTGCTTTCAAAATATAAATTGGATTTTTTATCACCATTATAATTTTTGAGCTTTTGGCGAAGAGATTCGTTTTCCTGTTCTAATTCTTTATATGTGAGTATATGAGTTGCCATATTCTTAAATTGAAATTTGGAGAGAAGAAATCACTAAGGAAAGATTAAGTCATCAATCCTAATTACTTCTATATTAGTAAATAATTGCCCAAAGGTAGTATTTTTATTGTTATAAATTTGGTGCTACAACGAATTTTGTGGAAATAAGAAAATATGAGAAAATGATTACCATCATAATGCTACAATGATTGAATGCCTAAATGCGAGAATCAAGAACAACACTTTGTAAATAGCACATTGTTACTGTATTGCATAATGCAAATATTCAAGCATTCTTTCCTTCAAACATTTTCTCATTGCAATAAGTTATTTAAATAGATTGAAAAATAATTTTCACGCACTAAAATAGTAGTAGAGCCATAAATTTAAAATTGATAAGAGTTAATTTAAAGTCTAATAAAAATACACAATAATTAAAATGCTTTTTATAACTTTGTAGCCTATTTAAAACACACTGACTATGTCACGATCAAATAAAAGAAGCCCCAAGAAAAGAACGCTAAAGAATTCTTTTGTAAAGCAAATAATAGAAGTATTTGCCCATAACCCACATACTGCCTACAATTACAAACAACTGAGCAGAGTTTTGGGTATTGGCGACAAGGCTAGCCGAGAGCTTGTACATGATAAAATGTTGCAACTTGAGCAAGATGGCGTAATTGTACAACAACATAGAGGTAAATATAAGCTTAGGGAAGAATACATCAGCGACTTTGTGAAAACCAAAGAGATAGAGGGTGTTGTGGATATGAAAAAAACTGGGAAAGCATATATAATTTCAAAGGAATCGGAGGAAGATATATTTATTGCCGCCAATGATACCAATAGAGCTTTTAATGGTGATTTGGTAAAAGTACGAATATTTCCCAAGCGTGGTCGTAGAAAATTAGAAGGTCAGATTACTGAAATTATAGAAAGAAAAAAGTCGCAATTTGTTGGCGTAATTGACATTAGTAAGAAATTTGCATTTATGATTCCTGATAAAGAAAGCATGCCTTTCGATTTCTTTATTCCGCTAGATAGTATAAATAAAGCAGAAAATGGTGATAAGGTGCTTGTAAGCCTTGTCGACTGGCCCGAACATTCAAGAAACCCATTTGGAAAAGTAATAAAAGTACTGGGTAGGCCTGGTAACCATAATGTGGAAATGCTTTCAATTGTTGCCGATAATGATTTCTCCCTTAGTTTCTCCCCTAGAGTTGAGAAGGAAGCTTCGAAAATAAAGAATAAGGTAGAAAAATCAGAAATTGCCAAAAGAAGAGATTTTAGAGATGTTTTCACCTGTACTATTGATCCTTTTGATGCCAAAGATTTTGATGATGCCCTTTCGCTTCGCAAACTCGAGAATGGTAATTGGGAAGTAGGAATTCATATTGCTGATGTAACGCATTATGTTATACCCGGCTCAGCCCTGGACAAAGAAGCTTATGATAGAGCTACCTCTATTTATCTTGTAGATAGAACTATACCAATGCTTCCAGAGCAATTGTCGAATTTAGTATGTAGCCTAAGACCAGATGAAGAGAAACTGACTTTTTCAGCTGTTTTTGATATTGATGATAAAGGTAAAATTCATAAGCAGTGGTTTGGTAGAACGGTAATTAAGTCGGATCGAAGATATACCTATGAGGAAGTGCAAGCGATGATTGATGGTGAGGAAGGAGATTTTAAGCCCGAATTAATGACATTGCATAATCTGTCTTCTACTCTTAGAGAAGAAAGATTTAGATTAGGAAGTATTAATTTTAAATCTGAAGAAATTAAGTTCGAACTGGACGAAAATGGTAAGCCTATAAGCGCTACCGTTAAAATTCAGAAGGAAGCTAATCACCTTGTTGAGGACTTTATGTTGCTAGCAAATAAGAAAGTAGCAGAATGGGTTGGCATGAAAAAACATGGTAGCAAGCAGAAATCTAAAACCTTTGTGTATAGAATCCATGATGTACCAAATCAGGAAAAACTCCAGCAATTTTCCGAGTTTATTAATAAGCTAGGATACCGCATAAGCTTAAGCTCACGAAAAAGCTTAGTGCATTCTATGAATCGATTGTTTGAAGATATAGCAGGAAAAGGCGAGGAGCGAATGATAGAAACCATATCAGTACGAACTATGGCCAAAGCGGTTTATTCCACACAGAATATTGGGCATTATGGTTTGTCATTTAAGTATTATACACACTTCACCTCTCCAATCCGACGATATCCTGATATGATGGTGCATAGACTATTACAAAGATATTTGGATGGCAAGCAAGAGGCAAATGCTGAGGAATACGAAGAGTATTGCGAACATACTTCTGAGATGGAGAAGAAAGCCGCCCAAGCCGAACGTGAATCTGTAAAGTATAAGCAAATAGAATTTATGCTTGATAAAATAGGGCAGGAATTTGAAGGCAAAATATCTGGTGTAAGCAAGTGGGGATTATTTGTAGAAATCACTGAAGTAAAAAGCGAAGGATTAGTTGCCATTCAAGGCATGGCTGACGATTATTACTATTTGGATGAAGAGAATTACCGCATTGTAGGCCGCCGTTTTGGCAATGAATACCAGCTTGGCGATAGCATAAAGGTTGTAGTTAAAAATGTGGACTTGCATAAGCGACAAATGGATTTGCAATTAGCTGATATGGAGAAGTAAACTTTGTTTTTTCTTTGTGAAGCTTTGTGTTATATATGTTTCACAAAGCTTCACAAAGAAGACACAAAGAAATAACAAAGCATTAATTCTTAATAATCTTTCGTACAATAGTTTTATCATCAAACCTTAATATTAGGTTATAAACTCCTTTTGGAGCATTGGATATATCAATCTTCTTACTGCAATATCCAGAGCTTACTTCTAGCTTTTTGCTAAGAATTAGTTTACCACTAATATCAATCATCTCAATATTTACCGTAGTTTCCTTTAAGAGGTTAAACTTCAACACAAAATCATTTAATACAGGATTTGGGTAAATTTGTATATCATGCAGTTCTGTTTCAGCAATTGCTGAAGGAGGAATTACTTTTAGAATCAATGAATCGCGACTACCACAGGCATTACTATCGGTTGCGTGAAGCCATATTGAGTGATTTCCTAGTCCTAGTGTGGAAGCTGTATATTGTGCCGATGAGTTAATTGTGCTATCACTCCATAGGTAATTTGTAAATGTTTGATTTGAATAGAATACAATAGATTGAGAAAGGTCAATACTTGTATCATTACCAATTGTTACAATAGGATTGTCATGCATTATTATTGATATGGCTTGGGACGATGGCCCTTTTCCATTGCTATTTTGGGCTGTAACAGATATTTCTGCTAATCCCAAAAAGTTTGGATCCCAAACTACAGTAGCACTAGTATCTTGGAATGATAAAGTTCCTGCACTTATAGGCAATATCTCCCAATCATAGGTAGTAGCATATAATGTACTTGGAATATTATATTTACTTTGAATCATGCCTTTGCAAATACTGCTATCACCCTCCGGAACTCCTGCCTTTGCTGGTAATAATGGATTACTTAAAGCTTTGATACAAAAATTAGCAGAGGTATCAAGATTTTGTAAATCTATCCAGCTTGATGACCCCATTTTATAAAAGCTTTGGTTATAATCAGCAGAGGAATTTACAATAGTATTTGTTGCAAAATTAGCACCAAGCAATACAGGCACTACTGATGTTCTATCGTAAGGATGCCCTCCATCAGAAAGATTTACATAAACAAAAAATTCATCATTGGGCTGTAATACCACTATAGAATCTAAATTGATAGTATGAAAACCAGTGAACGTGATAAAACCAGATTGCACGGACAAAGTATCAGCAAGTATAGAGTTGCTATATGAATCAAATACAGCCACTTCATAGTATACGCTATCGGTTGCTGTATAAAAACTAATAGCTTCGAGGTTTTCATATTTTGTAGGTGTAAATGCATTAAAAGCTTGAGTACAGTTACTTAATTCGTCACGCCATCCATGATAATCATGATAATAAACCTTTTCGTATTGCATAGGTTCTACATTCTGAAATGATATTGCTCCCATTTGTGGCTCTTGACCAC
>JAOZKO010000155.1 GCA_029935325.1 Bacteroidales bacterium | reverse complement strand
ATCTCAGCAACATTCCCAAATACATTGAATAATTCCAAAGCATTAGGAAAGTATGAATCTACAGGAGCTAAGAAATAGGAAAGAGTACCTCCTAAAAACATAGAATCTGTTATATTATCATGTCTATAATTATAGGCTGGAATATTCTTTTTATTTATCTTCTTTTTAGTTGATTCCGTCAGCTTAATTGAAGCTATTTCCTCAAAAATCTCTTTTGAAGGTAAGCTGTAAATATAGATTTGTGGTATGTCTTTATAAATGGTATCAGAATTCCAAACTAGATTATTATTCTTAAAATAAATATACTCATTCACTCTGTCGGATCGCCAAAGGCAGTATTCTATAGCTTGCTCATATGATACTCCAACCACAGGATAATCACGATATGCAGGATGCCGCAAATAGAAAGTATCTAATGCAGTAGAATTCCATACAGTAGTGTCTGGTAGAATTTGATTGTATTCTTCTGATTGTATGCCGTATCTTCTTTTTGTCCAGAACATATATTCCATATAATCAATATTTCTAACTTCGGTTTGATCAATATACAAATTACCTTTTAGCCATACTGTTCCGGGAGGGTTCTTCTTTGGTTTTTCTCCTTTTCCCAAATAGGTTCGCACTAACCTAAAACCAATTTTATTTGAAGGCTGAGCGTTCCAGTTTTCACTATTACTAATATGCAATGCTTCTTTTTCACTTGCCCAACTTCCTCCTTTTGTTTTATTGGGATTGTTGACCATTTCTGCTGCATTGCCACAAATATCATAAAGTCCATATCCATTTGGCGCAAAATTGGATACCCTTATTGGTTTATCAAAAACAAAGTCACTTTCTGGCCACTTATAGTTAGCAATATAAACACCTCTACTATCTCTTAAATATGGTCCTTTCCATGCATAAACGGATAAGGAATCTCTTCTGTTTCCATTTTTTGCCATCCATTCCCATTCTACCTCTGATGGAATACGAAAGTCATTTGTTCCACCATAAATTTCACTAATCCATTGTGCATATAGCTGAGCTGCTTTATGGCTTATGTCAACAATTGGTTGTGCAGCAAAACTTGTCAAACGAATACTTTTTAAACTATTTGCTCTTTTAAACTTCTTTGAAAATGGAATTACTTCATATGCTTTGGGTGATTTATTCCAAGATGCTTGCATACTGTCAGTTTCATAAGTCATTTTATACGCCCAATCTTTGTCATTTGGTATGCATTCATATAGTTTTTCCTTCTGTCTATTGTCAATAAGATAGTTTAGGAAAAGCATCCACTGAAAATTAGTAACCTCTGTTTCTTGAGCAAGAAAAGCTTGTACAGAAACTGTTTTGCCATGATAGTAGAATGATCCCATTGGAATAAAACTAAATCCTAGAACATCTGTATAATCGGGTTTGCTTTTCTTTTTATTAGACTCATGAACCATTGAATAGTCCATAATTGGAAGATTTCTACCTAATATTCTTATTTTAATACTAGCTTTATTCTCAGAGCTATAGCCGCTAGAATATGTGTTTCTGTTGTGTGTTTTCGAATTATTCTTACTCGCTTCTATATTTAATTGTTGTGAGATTAAATTAGCCGTATTAAAAGGTTTTGTAATTATTATTGAACTACTATCATTAATAGTAATTGAGTTATTACTTATGCTATCTAAGTTGAGGGTGCTAGGCTTTAAATCAATTTTAGTTGTATAGTTTTGATTTTCTGTTTTAGCTTCTTCATCACTGTTATTAATTAATATTGGAATAATATTAGGACTATTCCCGGAAAAATTATTGTAAATTCCTAGTAATGTAACAACAGTAATTATAGCTCCAATTATATAAACAAAACTTTTCCCACCAAAAAAACCTAAAAATTTAGAAGTTTGTGCAGATTGTAAAAATGCATTTTCCTGAGTTGCTGTTATAGCAATATTGAAGTTTGTACTTTGAACATAATTTGCTGTCATATCAATTGATTTTTGAATTTCGGTATTACTTTCGTATCCATCTAGGATAGTATCCAAAATAAGACTATCAAAAGTATCTGGTATAATTAGGTGTCCGTTTCTAGCCATGAGATACCTCCTCTTTTTTTGTTAAACTTTTTGTGATTTTTTGCTTAAGTCGAGAATAATACACTTTCAATTGATCTTGTGGTTTGTTGACATAATTTGCAATTTCAGAATAAGGCATTTGCTGCGCACGTAATAATAAAAGCATTCGCTCCCAATCTTCTAATTTGGCAAGTTCAATTTTTAGGTCTTTCATTTGACTTGAATCCTCAGATTGATTTTCTTCAATGGGTTCAGCATGGAATTCCAAACTAGTACCCGAAATGGTTTCGATACTTCTTTTTTTATTACGATAGTGATTTCTGAGCTTATTTAGGAATATTACTAAGACAAAGGAGCTGAATTTCTTTTCACTTTCAAATTCATATTGCTCAATATTATCAATAATGCTATCAAAGGTTTTATAAATCAATTCCCAAGCAGTATCCTCATCGGTTTTCCAATTGGATATAGCATAGGCAAGAAGCTTTTGGCCATAACGCTCATAGAAAATATCTACAGCCTTTCGCTTCTTTTTACTGATTATTTTATAGGTTTCCTTTTGCATCTTGTAAAAATGTGTTACTCTAATTATAATAACACATTTAGGTAACAAAACTAAGGAAAATAGTTGTGATATCTCTGATAAATAAGATAGACACTAATACAAACATAGAAATTTGTATTAGTGCCTATTGTGTAGATGTTCTGAAAGGGTGTTAAAAAATAAATGTAACACCTAACATTGGACCTAGAACATTAACTTTAGTCTCAACTTCGTCAGCTCCTTCTCCATCAATTCGTCGATATCTAAAGTTACGAAATCCTGCATTTACAGAGAGCCATTTTGATACTTTAAAATTATTAATATAGGTAAAATCATAAGCAAACTTTGAGGAATTGCCAATACCGAAACCTCCAATATTTAAGCCAACACCAAGAAGTACATTTTTGTTTAATATAAATTTAGCATTCATACCTATCATTAGGTCAAACCATTCTTGAGGAATAGAAATATTATCTTCCGAAAGAATTTTGTCATTATGTGTTAAAACATAATCTAAACCAACATTATTTTTCCAATATTTCGTACCCATACCAAGCTTAATAGCCCACCCATTAATAACTTTATTCTCTTTAAACTCAAAGTTCTCGTAAACAGAATAGTTAAGTTTCATATCAAATATTCGTTGTTTTATTATTAGATCTATTTCCAGAGGACCTTGTTCAATATCTCCACCTAAGGTTGCAAAAGTACCATCAAATGATAAAGTAATCTTTTTGTAACGTGCAGTTGCAATTATCTGAAAACCTGCATTTGTCATGGAGGCTAAATCACTAAATGACTGTCGTATTTTCTCTCCCCCAACATCAGTAGATTGTGCTGCTAGTAGAGCATATGGTGTTATTCCAAATCCCCAATCTTTCATGTCTTCTGATTTCTGATAACCTAATTGTGCATCTTGGCTCATTAGTAGTGTAGAACTCAGAAGTATTGTAATGATAATTATTGCTATTCTTCTCATATTTATATATTGTAAATTACTATCACCTAACTTAATGTATGTCAGGTAAGTAGAATTATTAATCTTCCTCAAGCATTGCAATAAAGATCTTATAAGCAAGTGCAAGAATTACTGAACCTAGAAATAAGCCAACAGCACCTGCAAACATCATTCCTCCAATTGAGCCTAATAGGATAACAAGCATGGGAATATCAATTCCTTTTCCAAGCATCATTGGTTTTAGTACGTTATCAGAAAGACCCCATACAATGCTCCAAATAGTAAATATTACTGCCGATGTAGTATCTGCAAAACTAAATACATAAATCATAACAGGTAGCATTACAAGAATAGTTGGTAGTTGTATTACGGCAACAATTAATAGTATAATAGATATTATTCCTGCAGCAGGAATTCCAATTGCAAACATACCGATACTTAGAAATACAGTTTGAATAACAGCAATTCCAACTACGCCCTGAACTACACTCCTGATTGTTGCTGCAGATAATTCAGCAAAGTCGGCACCTTTTGGTCCTACAAAAGTTTGGAATATCTTATCAGCGGCTTTTTTTCCTGGTTCGGCTACTAAAAGCAATGCACTGGATATAATTATGGCAATAATAAACAACAAAATACTCCCTGCCAAACCCGCAATCATAGAGGTTAACTTTGGTGCCAATTCGCGTAGTTGTGGTTCGAATTTTACTATTGCCGCGGTTAGATTATTTGCAGTTAAATCCCAGGCTTCATAAATTGCTTTTCCCACAATTGGCCAATCAGCAATTTTGCTATCAGGTTCAGGAATTGATAGTGTACCTTCGTTGATCTCATTTACTATTTCCGATATACTTGTTACAGAGGAATTTGTAAACATTGTTATAGGAACTACTATAATTGAAATTCCTATAATTGCAATTGTTATTGCGGATAGCTTATTTCTATTGCCAAATAGCTTTGCTAGTTTTTTGTGTAATGGGTATATACCAACCGCAAAAACAAGGCCCCATAATACTGGTGCTAAGAATGGTTTTAGAATCCAAAAGCTAGTCATAAATAGTAGAGCAATAAAACTAATACGTAAGGCTGCTCCTATAGCTCGATTCGTAAAATTTTCATTGTCTTGTACTTGATCTTCCTTGCTCATAGTATATGTTTATTATGTTTATACAGACTCTATTTCAAAGCTAAAAGTATAAATCAGCTTTATTAATAATGTATTTGAATTGAATGGCATAATAAGCTATGCCTAATGCTATTAGTAAATTTCAACTTTACGAATAGCACCACTATTAGGGTAGAATTGTACCTTAGCATTTTTGGCAGGTAAGCTTGTTACTACTCCAAACTGACTAATCAGAAAACTAGCTTCAGCTTTTAATGCTTCACCTTCTTTTATGGTGAATTTGGCATATTCTGGAATACGGTAAAATAATCCATTATTAGTTTTTTTCTCGCCTTGGCTACCTTGAACAAATTTTTCGAGTTGAGTTGTATTTCTAGCTCTGTCAATATGGATATAAACCATTTCTCCATTACGGTTTGTCTCTTTTATTATACCATCAGTTTTCGAAAATTTAAAAAGAGGAATACTAGCAGAATATACCTGAGACTCAGGTAAGTAATAGTAGCGATATTGTAAGGTCTCAGTTTGAGTAATGCCTGTAAATAGTTTCATATACTCCTGTTCCATTTTAGCTAATTGATCACTCATATACTTTACAGTGGCTTCGGAATATGCAACTTCTTGAGCTCCAGTAATAATATCAATTCTTTGTTCCTTTATCTGCATCAGATATTCAGAGGCTTCTTTAGCTTTTTGCTCCATGGTTTTTTCTACCAAACTACGTCTGAAACTCAATCTCTCAATTGTAGTAGTATCCATATTTATTTGCTCAATGATTGTGTCAATACGTTCTACCAAATTAGCATCAGCAAAGTATTTGAAAGTTTCAGAATAATCGATATCATTTTTTTCTTTTTTCTCTTCCTTTTCCTTCTGAACCTGTTTGTCACTATTATCATTCAAATCTTGAATTAAGCCAGCTTCACTCAAACTCATCATCATATTATGCGACTTATAACCTTTTGCTTTGCTTAAATCTACAAAGTAATATTGCTCTGGGTCTGGTTCGGCATAGGTGTTTATGCGAATATCAGACAATTCATAAGTGGTTGTATTTGTTTGAAAAGCATCCTTAATGCCGAGGTATTTAGAAGCATAAGCGGCGTATGGCCCAGCAATTTTTGTAATCTGCTTTACACTAATATCAATGGTGACAACATTGCGAGGCAAGGCATAGTAAAAGCCTTCAGTTGTTTCTGGTATATTGTTTTCGTCAACATGTATAACATTATATGACGAACAGGCTGATAAAAAACCAATGCCTAAAAATATATATATAATCCTTAATTGCTTATTCATAGTCTATTGTTTGAAGCGCGAAAATACTAAAAATGTATTAAGAGTGGAATACGATTTATTATACTAAAGGTTACTAGCTTATATTTCTATGACTGTTTTATGGTTTTTTAGATTATTTCTTATTTTGATGCGCTATTTGTATACTTGTCCCAAGGAAACAGAATTATTAAGAGCTAATATAACTTTATTCATTCAATTCAAAAATTAGGATCTAAAGAAAAACATATACTCCTATATGCCACAGTTCTAGACTTATTAATACTAATTCAAATATCTATTTTTTACTTTTCTTTAGATGTCTCTGTGCTTTTTTTTAGTAATTGACTTCACTAATGGCTATTAAGTTGCTTAGGTGCAATTTGTTTGCTTATTACTCTTAATAGTCATATTTTCATTTCTTTCTTGATAAAGAAACGAAACAAAGAAATACTAAGCGTTCTATTTGCACCACTCAGCAAAATGTAAGAAACTTACTTTTGCTTTCATTAATTGCAAATAGACAAGAAACACAAAAGCTTCCCCCCAAAAGGCCTCCCAACTTGTCCCGATTTTTTTTCGGGATTGCCCGCTTGAGTTTCTGCCCTCCCAACTATACAGCAGCGAGTTCATTCATTCTTTAAAATGATTTTGCTATTCCTTAGTCAATTAATAGATGTTCAGTAATGTTATAAAAATATGAGTTTGCCATGGAAAACTAAAAGAAGCAATTAAATATTAACTCATATCTTT
>JAOZKO010000154.1 GCA_029935325.1 Bacteroidales bacterium | reverse complement strand
AAGAAGGTTTTTCTCAGTTGTACGAAATTATCGTACAACTGAAATTAGAATCTTCGGATGGAAAAAAGTACAAAACTGATTGTGCGGATACTGAAGGTCTTTTGAGGATTATTCAATCAATTCCATTTCCAAAAGCTGAACCATTTAAAGTCTGGTTAGCAAAAGTTGGATATGAACGAATAGAAGAGACTGATGAAATAAATAGCCAAGAGATATTTTTAAAGGTATAGAGCAGTCATATTATTATGAAGGATATGAAAAAGATGATGGATGATAAAACCAAAATTTTTATTTTTCATAGTATTTTACCAAACCAAAAAGCATTACTTTTGCCGCAGAAATATTTAAGGTAAATGAAGGAAATTAAACAAGTAGAAATATCACATACAGGAACAGTTCAAGAGATATTAGAAGATATTATTAATGTACGAATTGTATCTTCGGCATCTTGTGTTTCGTGTAGTGCAAAAGGTAGTTGTACTGCTTCCGAAATGGAGGAAAAAATAATTGAAGTACAAGCACCTGACAATCATAATTTCTCTCCAGGCGACATGGTTCATGTTATTCTTAACCAATCAGCAGGTCTCAAAGCAGTTTTGTTAGGTTATATATATCCGTTTTTGGTAATGTTCTTTTCATTAATCATTACAGTGGCAATCACTGGAAGTCAAGGTATTGGTGGTCTGGTAGCACTATTAATGTTAGCCCCTTATTACCTTTTGCTATTAGCAACCCGAAATCGCCAAAAAAAGAATTTTGGCTTTAGAATCAAACACTAATATTCTTTAACACTCACCTAATAAGCATCATAGAAGTCTGTATGCTTATTTATACTGAAATTTAGAACCCTTCTAAATAGGCGTGCAATCATCTGTATATCATATTAGTATAGCATTAGTTGAAATTTGTTAAGTATAATGAATGCTGCAATATACACATATTCAATACTATACATATTTGTGTATTTTACAGTCTTTCTGCTAAATGTATGCATCTTGTTTTTACTTTTGCGCTGCATAATTTTATTATAATTTAAAGATTATTACAGTGGATGACGCGATATTAAATGCACTCTTGGTAATGGCCTCAATTGGAGTTGCCGCAGCGGTTATACTCTATTTTGTTGCCCAGAAGTTTAAGGTAATAGAAGATCCAAAAATTGATTTAGTTGACGAAGCCCTTCCAGGTGCCAATTGCGGTGGCTGTGGATACGCAGGTTGTAGAGCCTTTGCTGAAGGAATGGTGAAAGCTGGAACAATGGAAGGTTTCTTTTGCCCAGTTGGTGGAAACGACCTTATGAAGGATATTGGTCCAATATTAGGATTAGTACCTGAGGATAAAAAACCACAAATTGCAGTTCTTCTATGCAATGGTTCTATCAAAAATTCAATTCCGAAATTTGATTATGATGGAGATCAAACTTGCTCTTTTACAACTAATCTAACTGCCGGTGTAGGTGGATGCTCTTTCGGTTGCCTTGGTGGCGGCGAATGTGTAGATGCTTGTAATTTTGATGCCATGTATATGGATCCAGAGACTAATCTGCCAGTAGTGAAATTCAATTGTGTAGCATGTAATGCTTGCGTTGAAGCTTGCCCGCGCGATATTCTGGAATTAAGAAACCGTGGACCTAAAGAGAAAAGAATTTTTGTAGCATGCGTTAATAAAGAGAAAGGACCTCTTTCTAAACTTAATTGCAATGTTTCATGTATTGGTTGTAAAGCCTGTGTTAAGGTTTGTAAGTTTGATGCTATAGATGTAAATAATTTCTTGGCATATATCAACTACGAAGCATGTACTCTTTGCCGTAAGTGCGTGGAGGTTTGCCCTACAGATGCAATTCACGAAATTAACTTTAAGCCACGTAAACCAAAACCGCCTAAGGTTGATAAGCCTAAGGTAGCCGCTAAGCCAAAAGCCGAAAAACAAGCTGAAGCTGTTGTTGCTGACCTTACTAAGGATTTGCCAAAGGCTGAGGCTGAGGTTGAGGTTAAGGCTGAGGTTAAGGCTGAGGTTAAGGCTGAGGTTAAGGCTGAGGTTAAGGTTGAGGCTAAGGTTGAGGTTAAGCCAGCAGAAGCTACGGCAACTGAAGGTGAAGAAGTAAAATCAGAAAACTAGGATTAAGAATCAAATAATATAATCGAAATGGGATTATTAACCTTTAAAATGGGTGGAATTCACCCTCCGGAAAGTAAGTTGTCTGCAAAGTCAGCTATTGAGGAGGTGGTACTACCTAAGCAAGCTGTTGTTCCTTTGTCGCAACACCTCGGTGTTCCTGCAAAGGTTCAGGTTAAGCGTGGAGAATTAGTAAAAGTAGGTCAATTGTTAGCCAAAGGCGAAGCATTTATTTCTGCCGATATACACTCTCCTGTCTCCGGAAAAGTTGCTAAAATAGAACCTCGAGTAGATTCTACAGGCTTCCGCAAGGAATCAGTAGTAATCGATGTTGATGGCGATGAGTGGGACGAAAGCATTGATACTTCTACAGATATTGTAAAAGAAATCAAACTTGATCAAAAAGAAATTGTGGAACGCATCCATCGTATGGGTGTTGTTGGAATGGGAGGTGCTACTTTCCCTTCTCACGTAAAATACATGGTTCCTGATGGCAAAACGGTAGAATACCTTATTATTAATGGTGTAGAATGTGAACCTTATCTAACTTCCGATCATCAGCTGATGCTCGAAAAAGGGGAGGAGCTTATTATTGGTATTACCATTATGATGAAAGCTTTAAAAGTTGACAAAACCATTATTGGTATTGAAAACAATAAGCCTGACGCAATCGAGAACCTTAAAAATATTGCTAAGAACTATCAAGGAATTACAATTGAAGCTCTTAAAGTTCAATATCCACAAGGTGGCGAAAAACAGTTAATTGATGCATTGCTAGGTCGTGAGGTTCCTTCAGGGAAATTACCTCTAGAAGTAGGTTGCGTAGTAAATAATGTTGGTACTGCTTATGCTATTTATGAGGCTGTTCAAAAGAATAAACCACTTATTGAGCGTATTGTTACCGTAACTGGTAAAACAGTTGGTAAGCCTTCAAACTATAAAGTAAGAATAGGTACTCCCATAACAGAGCTATTGGAAAAAGCCAATTGCGATATGGAAGGAACCGGTAAGGTTATCAATGGCGGCCCAATGATGGGAAAAGCTCTAGTATTACTAAATGTACCAGTTACAAAAGGAACATCAGGAGTACTGCTATTGGAAAAAGCAGAGGCAAAGCGTATGCCTGTTCTTAACTGTATTCGCTGTAGTAAATGTACCGATGTTTGTCCTATGGGACTAGAGCCTCATTTACTTTCAATAATTGCACGCCAAGCAGAAAACGAACGCTGCGAGGAAGAGCAAATTATGGATTGTATAGAATGTGGTTCATGCGTTTATACTTGTCCATCAGGGCGTCCACTATTGGATAATATCCGATTAGGAAAGTCCAATGTTGGTTTTATGATTAGAAATAGAAGTAGAAAATAATTAAATAATATACAATGGGATTACTAACCGTATCCGGATCACCACATATACATGGTGGTCTTAGCGTTAAAAAGCTTATGTGGGGAGTGGTGATAGCCATGATGCCAGCCATGTTGGCCTCGTTCTATTATTTTGGAATGGGAGCTATCAAGGTGACATTAGTAGCAGTTGTCTCCGCAATGCTTTTCGAGTATTTGATTACAAAGTTTATTCTTAAAAAAGAACCACAACTTCATGATGGTTCTGCAGCAATTACAGGACTGTTGCTAGCTTTTAATGTACCCTCAAATCTTCCTATTTGGATGATTGTTGTTGGTGCTTTAGTGGCAATAGGAATTGCTAAAATGTCTTTTGGTGGACTAGGAAAAAACCCTTTTAACCCTGCTTTGGTAGGACGTGTTTTTCTCCTAATCTCTTTTCCAGTGCAAATGACTTCTTGGCCAGTGGTTGATAAGGTGTTTCCATTAGGATTAGATGCCATAACAGGTCCAACACCTTTAGGGATAGTTAAAGAAGGTCTCGATAATGGTGAGCCAATGTCGGATTTGATGTCGCAAATTCCAAGCTATACTCAAATGTTTATTGGAGAAAGCGGAGGTTCCCTTGGTGAAGTCTCTGCATTATTGCTTTTACTAGGAGGTATTTTTATGCTTCTACGTAAAATCATTACTTGGCATATTCCAGTTAGCTTTTTAGGCTCCGTGATTATCTTCTCAGGTATTCTATGGTTAATCGACCCTAATGCCTATGTTAACCCAATGTTCCATCTTATTACAGGTGGTATGATGATGGGGGTATTCTTTATGGCTACCGACATGGTCACATCGCCCATGACTCCCAAAGGTCAGTTGATTTTTGGTACTGGAGTGGGTATTATAACCATTATAATTCGAGTCTGGGGAGCATTTCCCGAAGGTGTTTCATTTGCTATTCTTATTATGAATGCTGTAGTGCCACACCTTAATAGTTTATTTAAACCAAAACGATTTGGAAAGGAGGCGAGCAATGGGTAAAAAACCAGAATCAACGTTTGTCAATATGGTACTTCGCTTGCTAGTGATAGTTAGTGTGGCCGGATTGGCGCTAGGACTTGTTTATACTCAAACATATGATGTAATACAAGCAGCAAAAAAAGCAAAACTTGAAGCCGCAATTGGTGAAGTAGTTCCTGCTTTCGATACTTTAATGACATATAGTTTACCTCCCGTTGGTAAAGATTCCATAACCTTTTATAAGGCTTATAAGAATGATGTACTTGTGGGAACAGCCATTGATACATATACTGCTAAAGGTTATAGCGGCCGAATCAAAATTATGATAGGTTTCGATCCCCAAGGTGTAATTATTAATACCGCGGTAATAGAACATAAAGAAACTCCAGGTTTAGGAGATAAAATGGATAAATCAAAAGGTAGATGGCCAGAGCAGTTTAAAGGCAAAGACCCTAAAACTTTTGTACTTAAAGTAACTAAAGACAAAGGTGATGTAGATGCAATTACTGCTGCAACAATTAGCTCACGAGCTTTTTGCGATGCTGCACAACGCGCATACGATGCATTAATTGAAGAAGGAGGTAATGATGAATAGTCAATTAAAGAATTTTACAAAGGGATTACTATTAGAGAACCCCGTTTTTGTACTTCTATTAGGACTATGTCCTACATTAGGAGTAACCACTTCAGCACTGAATGGCTTAGGAATGGGATTAGCAACTACATTTGTATTGGTAATGTCGAACCTTTCCGTTTCTTTAATCAAGAATTTTATTCCAGATAAAGTACGGATTCCCGCATTTATCGTAATTATTGCTTCATTTGTAACCATAGTCGATTTATTGATGCAAGGTTATATGCAAGCACTACACGGTCAATTGGGATTGTTTATTCCTTTGATTGTTGTAAACTGCCTTGTACTTGGACGAGCAGAAGCTTATGCCTCCAAAAACAATGTCCTATCATCAGTAATTGATGGACTAGGAATGGGATTAGGATTTTCATTAGCATTGACCGTTCTTGGTGGAGTAAGAGAAATCTTAGGCTCAGGAGCATTGTTTGGTATTCCATTGCATATCTTCCCTGTTGACGATAAAGGCAATTCTATCACAATGATAGTGTTTGTACTCGCACCAGGAGCATTTATTGTACTGGGTTATCTCATTGCTATAAGTAAAAAAATTAACAAACAATAATAGGCATTATGGAATATATATTAATAATAATAGGTGCAGTATTTGTAAATAATATTGTCTTAGCCCAATTTCTTGGGGTATGTCCTTTCCTAGGAGTTTCTGGTAAAACTTCTACATCTATTGGTATGAGTGGTGCTGTAATGTTTGTACTTACTATTGCAACTATAGTTACTTGGCTTATTCAGCATTATGTGCTGGAAGCCTTCGAAATTCAGTTTTTGCAAACCATTACTTTTATTCTTGTAATTGCAGCCCTTGTTCAAATGGTTGAAATTATTCTGAAAAAAGTATCACCACCACTATATCAAGCATTAGGTATTTTCTTACCATTGATTACTACCAACTGTGCGGTATTAGGTGTGGCTATTCTAACTATCCAAAAAGATTTCACATTAGTAGAAGGCGTTGTATTTGCTGTAGCCAACTCAATAGGTTTTGGACTAGCAATGGTTCTTTTCTCAGGTCTTCGCGAGCATCTCGATCTAATGGAAGTGCCTAAAGGAATGAAAGGTGTTCCTGCCGCTCTGTTAGTAGGTGGAATATTAGCACTTGCATTTATGGGATTTACAGGATTAGCTTAGGCACTAGCTTAAACTCAAAAATATAAATGAAACCCATTGGCTTTTTTGGCTGATGGGTTTTTTGTTTTACAGCATCTACGATATCATTTTTTGGGCGTTACCCCCGAAAAAAAAACGGGGGTCGGGCTATCCGCTATATCTCTGGCTTTTGAAAAAAAAACCAGAGGATGCCGCTGCTATCCCTAACGCTTGGCTAATTGTAGCAAATAGCTAAGCTAGCCATACGAAAGTCATACGATGACTCAAAGTCATCGTATGACTGGATTAAATAATATATTTAAGAATTAAGAGTACGATTTAAGATTTAAGTTCACCTACGCTAAAGCTTTGGTAAATTAAAAAGGACTTCGCTCAAAGCGAATATTTTAAGTGCTTAGGAAAGTCCTCTTTGAAGAAGGAGGTGGCCATTTTTCCGAATAGGTTTTATTGTGTTAGAATAAGTGCTCTGAAAAATGGTCGGAGG
>JAOZKO010000153.1 GCA_029935325.1 Bacteroidales bacterium | reverse complement strand
TTGAAATAACAATTTCCTCCATCATCAACCATGATAATTTCTTTTCTCCAGTTTTTATCAAATGCATTACAAAAGCAATTTACCCATACTTCTTTTTCACCTTTTTCATTAATATGAGCTATATACTGTCGCTTATATTTCTTTAGGTTGATTACGAAATTGTCTTTCTGATATTTAGATTTTGGATTGTTTTCTTTCCACTCCTGATATTTAATTTCTTGCACAATATTATAATCTTTTATGCAGCTTTTTAAGATAGAATCAATTACTAAAATATCTTCCTCTGTTAATTGAGAAGGGTGCGAATTTTTATATAAAATGTTATGTATTGTGTTATATTGCAAAATAGCAATATTAGAAGTATCCACAGGTAGTTTGTCTATATCTGATGTTTTAGAATTAGATGTAGAGGATAAGCAGCTGAAATTTAATAGTATAATGGTTGAAAGAAAGAAATAAAATAGTATTTTCATTTTCTAACTATATACTACAACAAAAGAATCCCCCAAGAAAGGCTAACTAATCTTCCTTCTTCAAAATTGAAATCTGCCATTGCATCAAAAAAGCTAATACGCTTTTCTCCCCATTCTTCAATATCTTTTTCAATATCTGAGAAACCATGATCATTCATGATTTTGATAACTTCATCTTCTTTTTTATCAAATATTTTGATGCCAAATAGCATTGAGTTTTTATACTCAGTTTCGCATGAAGTAAGAATCATTTCTGTTTCGTCTCCTTCGAAGAATAGGGTAGTCTCGTATTTTTCACAATAGAGAGCTTCCGTTTTAGTCTCTTCTTCCTCTTCAATTACATCGAATTTAGATTGAGTGGCATTCATTTCTAAGAAACCATCTTTGCTCAATCCGAACTCAAATTCATCAAGTCCTTTTAGTAGTTTAATTTCCATAGCTATATATTTTAGCGTTTATCTGTCTGTACTTATAGTCTGACAGCTTGTTCTTTATCGGTTTATTTAAAATGGAGACTTATGTTCTTTCTTAATAAAATAGTAAATAAGTCTGTCGGCTAATTTAGGTAAAACTCTTGAAAGACCCACAATAAAAGTTCCTGTTTTACCAATAACCATTGTGCGCCTACGTTTTCTGATGCCTTTGGCTATTCTTTTGGCAACATACTCAGCAGTAAGCATCCTTTTCTCTTCTCTAGGGCTCACACCTTGTTCTTGTCCATCTGCTAGCAAAGCATGTTCACGTATTTCACTAGCAACATATTCAGGAGCTACTACCATTATATGAAGACCTGTTTTAAGGTGTTCAATACGTAATGATTCCATAAAACCATGCAAAGCATATTTTGAGGAACAATATCCTGTACGTGCAGGTAATGGGCTAAAACCTGATATAGAGCTTATTGCTACAATAATCCCTTTGGACTTTAGTAAAAATGGTAGAGCATATTTTGTAGTATATACAGCTCCCCAATAGTTTATATCCATTACTTTTTTAATAACCTCAATATCCAAATCAGCAAACATTGCTCTTTGTGATATGCCAGCATTATTAATTAGTATATCTATTTTTCCGAAGTTCTCAATGGTAATATTAATGAAATTCTCACATTCTGCTTGTACAGAAATATCCGCTTTTATTGCTAATGCCTTGATATTATAGGTTGATTTTAGATCTTCAGCGATCCTACTAATTAAATCATACCTACGAGCAACTACAACAATATGAAGCCCTTGCTTTGCCAATTCATAAGCCAAAGCTTTGCCAATTCCTGAGGATGCACCTGTTATTATCGCTACTTTTTCTTCCATAGGTTATTTGAAATAATAATATACGAAGATATATTATTTTTGAGATGATAAATAAATAAAAGATTTATTATTAATCATCGACTTTTCAACCTACAAAAGCAGTACTTTTGATCTTAGAAATTGATTGGCAAAAGACCATAAACATTATATCGATGAGAAAGATTTATACAGTAGGCGAGGCTATTTACGACATTATTTTTAAGAATGGAAAACCAATAGATGCTAAGGTGGGTGGAGCAATGATTAATTCTTCGGTTTCACTGGGCCGTTTAGGTCTTCCCATTAACTATATTGGTGATACAGCTGATGATGTTGTTGGTGATATAATGACTAATTTCCTAATTGATAATAAGGTAAATGTAGATTATTTCTCACATTATTCTAATAGTAAATCTCGATTAGCACTAGCTTTTATCGATGATATTAATAAGCCTAAATATTCCTTCTATAAACTTAATACACCTCAAAAAATTCAATTGAATTTCCCTGAAATACAAGAAGATGATATTATCCTTTTTGGTTCATTTTATGGAATTAAAGCTGAAGTAAGAGGTCAATTAGTGGATTTTTTATTGGAAGCGAAAAAGCAGAATGCGATTATCATTTATGATCCTAATTTTAGAGTTAATCACAAATCTCTATTAAGTACGGTTTTACCATTTATCGAGGATAATATACGTTTAGCTGATATTGTAAAAGCATCAAATGAAGATTTTGAGTTAATATTTGGAATAGATAGTTTTGAAGGAATGTTAGAAAGATTAGATCCCTTGAAAATTAATAATCTTGTTTATACTAAAAATGAGCAAGGAATTGATTTTATGGTAAATCAAGAAAATCACCATATAAGTGTTGAAAAACTAAACCCCATAAGTGCTGTAGGAGCTGGAGATAGCTTTAATGCTGGTATTATTTATTATTTATTTACAAATGATATTTCTAAAGCTCAATTCAATAATATGGATGCAAAACAGTGGGATAAGATGCTGAGATTTGGCGATAAGTTTGCCTCCAATGTTTGTATGAGTACTGATAATTATATTAGTGAGGAGTTTGCTGAAGAGTTGTCGTAACCTCTCCCGATAGCTATCTGGACTCAACCTCAACTTCAACTAGTCCCATTAGCCATAATAAGTCCAAAGCCTTTTTTGCCATCCATTTTAATGCGGAGGTTTGCGTCCATGCGGATATGTTTAAACCAATTTCCTTCGAATATTACCTTTTGCTTGTTTAGGAAATCATAATTTATATAATTCCGGTCTTTATTATGATGAATGCTAAAGTAACCAATATCCATGGATATAACATTATGGAAGAAGTGTGAGCCTGCTGAGGCTTCTAATGGAAAGCCTTCTAGGTCTGTCTCTACAATTATTTTTGCATTGGAAATCTGCGGCCATGAAACAGGAATTCCAATCCACTCATCTCGAGTACCCCATCTTCCTGGTCCTATCAAAACATATTTTCTGTTTTCTAGAATTAGTTTCTGGTTTATTTCAGCAATTTCCGCAGCCATTTCTTTAGTTTTTGATTTATTGAACTTTTTAGGATCAATAAAAATCAAATCATAAATATCATCAACATAACCATTTCCCATTCCTTTTTCTGAGAATAGGATAATATCTTTACTCTCTAAATCCTCCTGTTTAACTTCGTAATCAAGGGCATTTCCTAAAAGTGGCTTTATTTGCAATAAATGAAAACATGCTTTGCCCTGTGAGTCTTTATTTAAATCCACTGCAAACTCAATTTCAACTGGCGAGCCCATGGATTCTTTAACTACTTCCAAAGTTTTTGCAATTGTTTTAGCTAAAGGGATATAATTATATTTAAGAATATTAGCGAAGTTTAATACCCGAGGGCCAATATTGCTTAGGCCAGGTTTAATTGTATTATTATCAGGATTGTATGTAGAAACAATATGCTTTAATGTGCCATGATTCTCAGCATCATGAATATCAAGTTTAATAAGTCCAGCACTTTCACCTTCTTCAATTCTTGGGCTATTATTTTTTAGATTAATAGCATAAAAATTCACCTGCGAATCTTTAAATTGATCTTTCAGTGACTTCAACTGTAGCTTAGGATAGTTTGGGGAAAATCTATAACACTTTTCTCCTTGCACAACGTAGGTGCCAAGCCCTAATGCTAGTAGTGAATATCCATCTTCGGGCTTCATATGAGCAAATGGATAGAAATTAAAGGACTGAGCCACGCCACTTATGTGTGGGTAGTAATAGTCTTGAGATTTCTGACCTACAACTTCTTGAATTACCACAGCCATTTTTTCCTCATCAAGTTTATAGTGAACAGACTCAATATATCCCTTTGCTAAAGAGGAAAAAACAGAAGCATAAACCATTTTAATAGCTGTTACCAATTGCTCAAATCTTTTTACAATATTAGGATGATTATTTGGAAGCATATAAGTCTCGAAAACACCAGCAAACGGCTGGTATAATGAATCTTCAAATAGTCCTGATGAGCGTACAGCTAAGGGTTTGTTGATGTTTTTCACAAGTTCAAATAGTCGCTCTTGCAGTACAATGCTTAGGTTATTTGAAGAAAACAGCTCCTTAATCTTATCGTAATCATTAAGAGCTTTGGCTTGATCGTAGAGGTTGTTTTTTTCAATAAAAACATCATATTCATCAGTACCTATAATAAAGGTTCTAGGAGCACAGATATTTATTCCATCTATAAATTTATGGAAACCAATACTGTGAACTAAAAGGTAAATGAAAGCAATTCCTCTTCCTTTTCCTCCAAGAGATCCATTGGCCAAAATAGCAATATTTGTTGTGTCATCCCACTGATATTCATCAAATGGTATTACTTTTCCTTTGGCTTTCTCTTGCCTAAAACCATCAATTATCTTTAATATATAATCCCGAATATCATTTATAGTACTAAAATCTTTTACATTTGCTGGCCTAATAATCTTTGCAATTTCAATTTCGCCTCTAGCCATTAGCCATAACGAGAAGTGATTGCGTGTAGCATGAAATTCGAGAGACTCATCAGGAATTGTCCTAATCTTATTTACAAAATCGTTTAATGATTTGGCTTCTGCTACTATTGTTTTATTTGGCAACCAAAAAACAAAATTACCAAAGCCAAGGTGCTCAGTAATAAAGTTACGAAATAGAACGGAGAGGTTGTCCGCATTTTTATCAATAAATTTAATATTTAGCAAATCGGCATAATGTTTATTTTCAGGATCCGAAGACTGAATAACTAAAGGGATATCACTATTTTGATTTCTGATGCGTTTTGCTAGTTTATAGCCAGCAGTTTCCGATAGTTCTCCTTTTACACTATATTTCATGTCAGTTATTACTGATAGAATAAAGCCCTTATAGTTCTCTAAAACATCAATCGCTTGCTCGTAATCTGTAGCTAATATTATCTTTGGACGAGCTCTTATTCTCAGAACTTTATATAGTTCATCAGTATGTACATCTTTTATGATTCTACGCGTTTGATCCATTACTACCTTATAAAGCATTGGCAAAAATCTTGAGTAAAATCTAGGGCTATCTTCCACTAATAGTATTACTCTTACTAATGCTTTGGAGGTATCATTATCTAGGTTTATTCGATCCTCCACATTTTTAATCATTGCAAAGAAAATATTTGAATCTCCATTCCAAACAAATATTCTATCGTATGTATATTTTGCTTTCTGCTGCTTTTGAATAGGTTCAATTTCAGAGTTATTATTTAAGAGCAAAAAGATTGGGATATAATGAAATTCTTTTTTTATCTCTCGACTGATAGAAATGGATTTGGTATGATTCATACCAGTCATAATAATAACCAAATCATAATGCTTTTGTTTAAGTGCATTAAATACCTCATCCGTTTTTGTTACACCAGTAATTCGTGGCATTGATGTAAGGTTAAGCTGCTGATATTCACCAATTACATCATCAAAGAAACGACCTTCGTTTTCAATAGAAAAGGCATCATATAATGTTGATATTAGCAGAATCTCTTTAACTTTAAATGGCATTAAATCGTGGTATATATCACGATTATTATTAGAGTGATTTAGGAATTTGTGTAGATAATTAGAAGCAAAATCATCATCAGTACTTATTAGTTCTTCTTCTTTAAAATCATAATTTCCATTGGTGTTTTTAGCCGTTTGTTCATTTATATATCTGGTGATAATATCAATTAGTTTATCTAATATTTCACCTTCAGTAATTGAAAATGGACCTTCGTAATCATTTTTGTATTCATTGAGGTAAAATACTTCAATAAGACCACGAGTACCAGTATAAGTTTGAAATCCACGAGCTAATCGCCAGGCGCTATTTCTGAAATTTCGAGTTTCATACTTTTTGCTATTATATGTGATTCTAGCACAAGTATCAAGGTGGTGTTTAAAGGCACTAGGTATAGCAAATGTAATTTGTTGCAATATGTCATCAATAGGAAGGTGGTATTTTACAATATTACTGACCAAATTGACAATAGCAATTTCTCGTATATTACCTTTGGTAAACTGCTCCGACTTCCTTTTCATAGCGTTGAAATTAATGTGTAAGAAAAAACGCTCTAAATTAGTAAAAAAGTTTGGAATGTTTTTTATTTATTATTTTATTATTGAATACTTCATTGAGTTTTTGTTTCTCGCAAAGACGCCAAGGCGCAAAGGGTTGATTTTGTGAATATTATACATTATTGCATAAAGCCGTAATCGCCTGACTGTGTGATTTATATAAAACATTAACGGAGTATTAATTATTGAATTGCTGTGTTAATTTGATAGCCGGACTTTCCAAGCACTATCTAATTAGATATTATTATCTTTTGGTGAATTAATGCGAAAATCTGAGGGATTTCAAACAATAAGAGTTGTAATTGGTTGTCGTTTAAACTATGGGGAGTATTAAATATTTAATATCATAATACAATAGTTCGTTGAGTTTTTGTTTCTCGCAAAGACGCCAAGGCGCAAAGGGTT
>JAOZKO010000152.1 GCA_029935325.1 Bacteroidales bacterium | reverse complement strand
CCCAAAAGTGAAGGCTTCGCTCATTTGTTCAGCGGACATAGCGAAGGCTTCACGTCCCCCACCCATCTCTATCCAAACTACGATATTGTATTGCTTCCGACAGATGTTCATTATTAATATTTTCTTCATTGTCCAGATCAGCAATTGTTCTTGCTACTTTTAATATTCTATCATAAGCACGTGCCGACAAACCTAGCTTCTCCATTGCATTTTTCAGTAATTCCTGCCCTTCATCATCCACAGTACAATAGGTATGCAACATTCTGCTACTCATTTGAGCATTAGCATAAATTCCATGACTATCAGCAAATCTTTTTTCCTGAATATCTCTAGCAATAATTACTCGTTTTCGAATTGAAGAACTATTTTCCGATTTCTTCAGTTTGGAAAGTTCACGAAATGGAACAGGTGTTACTTCCACATGTAAATCAATTCTATCTAAAAGCGGACCGGAAATCTTATTCAAATATTTCTGTACTACTCCTGGAGCACAAACACAAGCTTTCTCAGGATGATTATAATATCCACACGGACAGGGATTCATACTAGCAATTAGCATAAAGCTTGCAGGATATTCAACGGTAAATTTTGCTCTAGAGATTGTAATACTTCTATTTTCGATAGGCTGCCTCATTACTTCTAAAACTGTGCGCTTAAATTCGGGTAACTCATCCAAAAACAATACTCCATTATGAGCAAGAGATATTTCTCCTGCCTGAGGATATGTTCCTCCCCCCACCAAGGCCACATCACTTATGGTATGGTGCGGAGCTCTAAAAGGGCGAACAGAAATCAATGCTTGATTGGCAGACATTAGTCCTGCTACAGAATGTATTTTTGTGGTTTCTAAAGCTTCATGCAGATTTAGAGGGGGTAAAATAGAAGGCAATCGCTTTGATAACATTGTTTTACCTGAACCTGGTGGGCCTATCATAATTGCATTATGACCTCCTGATGCTGCAATCTCTAAAGCGCGTTTTATATTTACTTGTCCTTTTACATCTTCAAAATCAAATTCATATTCATCAAGCCGGCTATAAAACTCTTGGCGAGTGTCAATTTTAAAAATTTCCGGCTCAACATTATTATCAAAAAAATCTACTATTTCCCGGATATTATCCACGCCATAAACAATAATATTATTTACAATTGCTGCCTCTGGAGCATTCGCTTTCGGTAGAATAATGCCTTTAAATTTCTTCTCACGAGCTTCAATGGCAATTGGCAATGAGCCTTTTATAGGATGAACGCTGCCATCAAGACTTAACTCTCCCATTACCAAATAATCTCCAAAATATTGACTGCTAATTTGCTCCGATGCTCCTAAAATCCCCATTGCAATTGGTAAATCGTAGGCAGAACCTTCCTTGCGAATATCGGCTGGAGCCATATTAATTACGGTTTTCCTTCCCGGCATTTTAAAGTCATTATTTATAAGAGCAGCATGAATGCGTTGTTGACTTTCCTTGACAGCACTATCGGGTAAGCCCACAATATGCATATTGATTCCCTTACTAATATTAACTTCTATGGTAATGGTTAAGGCGTCGATACCATGTAGAGCTGCGCCAAATGTTTTTACTAACATCTTTCAAAATTATTTTTAGTGTAATTATTGCATAAAAGTAGTAAATATTAGTGAATGTTTTTTAGAAATTATATATGAAGAAATACTACTAAAAACAGGCTCCCCTTACTGCTTAATAATTTTCTTAGAATATCTTTTTTCACCAACCTGAATATTAACAAAATACAGCCCTTGTGCAAGCTCTTGTAAATGGTCAATTTGGTAGAAGTTTTTCCCTGGTGAGGTTTCTATATATTCTTTCATCCAAAGTAATTTACCACTTATATCATAAAGAGAAATATCAACTTGCTCGCTATCAGAGGTAGAAAACAATATACGAAATTGATTGTTAAAAGGGTTTGGGATAACCCAGAATTCCTTATTTTCTTCCAATTGGCTAATGGTATCCATTTGTAATAATATTGATGCTAAATAAAAGTCAGGAATTCCATATCCCAAAAGCGAGTCAGGGGATTCATACTGCTTTGCAGATTGCAATATAGCTTCTCTAATTTCAATAGCATTGCTATTGGGTGATGTCTGCATAAGTGTTGCTGCTGCTCCCGCAAGCAATGGTGTAGAAAAGGATGTACCACTAGATTCAAAAATCTTGCCTTGGGCATTTATAAGAGCTGTATTTTTGCCCATAGCACATATGTCGGGTTTTATCCTTCCATCAGCAGAATATCCATGGGAACTAAAGTCTGCAAGTATTTGATTCTCATCAACTGCACCAACAGTTATTATATCACTAGCATCAGAGGGAAAGCATATTTTTTGCCAGGATTTATTACCTTCATTTCCTGCAGATTGAAATACTAAGATACCTTTTTTAGCGGCAAAAACTGCAGCACGACTTACAATAGCTGTTTTACCATTAAGTTGGATATGGGTATGGTTAAACATTGAACTATCGAAGGCAGTATAAACCAGTGAAGATGTAATAATATCTACCCCTAAAGAATCAGCATATTCAGCAGCAAAAAGCCAATTTGCCTCTTCAATGGGATATTCACTGCGATTGTCCTCCGTTTGAAATAAGTAGTAATTTGCTTCTATTGCGCTACCTGCAAAATCATTTTCTACATAGCCGGCCATGGTGGAAAGCACACTTGTCCCATGGCTTCCTGACTTATATACTTTTTTGCCATCATTGGTAAAATTGCGAGTACCTAATAATTGATTGTTTTGATAAAGATGCGCAAAGGCAGGAATAATATCCACATTACTAAAACCATTATCAAATACAGCGATTTCAATACCTTTACCTCCATAACCCATATTCATAAGTGGGTCAAGTTCAATCATGGCTATACGCGCTTCAGTATCGCTAAATTCCGCAATATTTTCAATATTATAATTTATTGCTTTAGTGCGTTTTATTACTTTATTACCCTTCTTTACTAGTGTAATTTTTGGAGTATCATAGGGAGCCATAAAAGCAATAGAATCCACAATTGTACTGCTATTCAGTAAATTAAGCTTGCCTGCGTCTTCTACATATACCAAAGCTGCATTTAGCCAATTTGATTTATGAAATATCTGCAATCCATAATTTACTAAGCTATCTACATAATTAGGATTAATTGGCAAATCTGTGCTGTCGATTGCAATATTTGCTTTTTGACGTCGCTCTATTGCCTTTGGCGACAGAAAATCAGAAGGTGTTGAAATACTATATGGACTATTCTTTTTATCCTTTAAGCTAACCAAATACCATGAAGGAAATTCTTGTGCATAGCCGCTTATATTTGTCGTAAGAAAAACTAATAATAGAAAGAAAACAAATGCATAAGTATTATTCTTGGCCATATTCTATAAGCTTATATTCAACATTATAACCTTGCAAAAAATTCAATTTATCTTGTTTATGAATATCTTTACGGTATATCATTCCCACATCCCGTGCATATATTTCATGATGTACAATTTCTTGAATTAGGTTTACTTCTTCCTCATAAATTACCTGTGCGCAACTATCGTAATTAACACCAAGTATTGATGTAGAATAGTCAACATCACCATAAATAGCATTTGTAGCATCATCAATATTTAGTGCTTCCGAATCCCAATTAGAACCAGCAACTACCGGAAAAATAAGCTTAATATATCTCATATTTTCTTCAATAGTTTCAAGCCTTTGTGAGCTTTTTGTAATAGTATAATTGGTATTAAAAACCCATTGAGAGGAATCGTTTCTTAAATATTTTTTCCATCGGTATGCTAATCTTCCAGAATTATCGGTAAAACTAGAATCTATTAATAATTTCACTACAAAATGGAAAGTATCGATAGTCTGATTATAATCATCCCAAACAATAGAGTCCACTTGATAAATGCTATAATTTGCAGTTTCAATTGGAAAATAATTATATCCCATATTTACTGGACTTTCTGTGTCTTTTTCGCAGGCATAAAAAGTCGTTATTATTATGCTTATCAATATGAAGCTTAGTTTTTTCATCTTAAATTCGTTTTACAATAAATCCACCTGCAATAACATCATCATTTTCGAAGAATACAGCCGATTGTCCGGGTGTAATGGCTGAAACTGGCTGGTCAAATTCAACACGAATTACTCCATTAGGCTCATTATATAATCTTGCCGTTGAACCAGGATCGTGATGCCTAATTTGCACCTCTACTTTCATTCCATCGTCAATGCTACTATATTTCTGCCAATTGAGTTTTCCCACAAGCATTTTATCCCCCAAAAGTTCCTCACGCGGGCCAATAACAATCCTATTATTTTCAGCATCAATTTCATTAACATATACAGGCTTACCCATTGCTATTAGTCCTTTTCGCTGACCAATTGTATAAAACGGAAAACCACCATGCTTGCCAACAACTGTACCGTCAGTAAGGACAAAATCTCCACCATCAACTTTCTGTTCAAGACCTTCAACCTCTCTCTTCAGAAATCCCCGATAATCATTATCAGGAATAAAGCAAATTTCGAAACTTTCTCTCTTATTTGCCAGATTATCAAAGCCATGCTTACGTGCTAGATCTCTGATTTCGCTTTTATGAAAATCGCCCAAAGGAAACATTGTGCGAGCAAGATTCTCTTGACTTACTCCCCAAAGCACATAGCTTTGATCCTTGCCTCCATCAATTCCTTTTGTCACATAATATCGCCCAGCTTCTTCTTTGAGCTGTGCATAATGTCCTGTTGCAATATAATAGCAGTCAAGTTCATCTGCTCTCTTTAATAGAGCCTCCCACTTAATAAATGTATTGCATAAAATACATGGATTTGGAGTTCGACCTACCATATACTCAGAAACAAAATTGCTTACAATACTGCCTTCAAATTCCTCTCTAATATCGATAATATAATGAGGAAAACCTCTTGAAACTGCTAATTCTCGAGCGTCGTTTATGGAGTCAAGACTACAGCAACCGGTTTCTTTACTATTGTTGCCAGCAGTTGAATAATCCCATGTCTTCATGGTAATGCCTACCAACTCAAAGCCTTGCTCTTCAAGCAATAGTGCAGCTATGGAACTATCAATTCCACCACTCATTGCTACTAAAACTCTATTATTTTTCTTCACCTTCCTCACCTTCTTTCTTTTCTCTCAAATCAATTACAGTATTCTTAATATTATCCAATTCATAAACCATTTTACCATTCTCATACTTTCTCTCCAACTCTAATATCCCAGCATTATATTTTTGATATTTTGTATAAATTCCTTGCTCATTATAACTCATCCATACACCATCTAGCTTGCCATTGACATATTGACCTTTTCTGGAAACTTTTTTACCTAAATAATAGGTAGTATATTCCCCTTCCATCTTCCCTTTTACAAAGGTGGCAGATAGTTTTAATTCACCATTTTCAAAATATTCTTTCCAGCTGCCATGCCGAACACCTTCCTTCCAAAAAATTTCAGAATATACTTGTTCATTGGAATAGTAAACACGAAATGGCCCACTTTTCTTTCCTCTATAATAGGTTTCTTCTTTGCTAATATTCCCTGTGGCATTATTATAATACTTCCAAGTGCTATGCTTCTGTTTCTTCCAGTAGGAACCCGTAGCTTGCTTTGCACCATTTTTATAATAAATAGAAACGGATGCAACAACTCCCTTCTCTGAAAATCGCATTTTACTTTGTATTTTTCCATTAGAATAATAGTAAACAAATTCACCTACCTCATATCCATTCTCAAATTGACCTTTATAACGTAAGTTTCCATTGTCAAAATTTTTTGTCCATTTACCAATTTTCTTACCTTGACTATTGGTTTGGTTAATTGGTTGGGCCATGCCCGAAACTCCAATCAGTACTACTATTATTAAAGTAATTATATTTTTCATAATGTGAATAATTGCTGTTTTAAAAGTCGAAAATAGTGTTAATAAGAGACATTAAAATGCCACAAACAAAACTAAGCAAAAAAGGAAAACGAAAAATGGTATTAGTTTGTTGTATTTTTATTTTTAAAATTATTAGAATCGCACTAACAACAACAATTAATCTTCCTCTTCAATTTCAATTTCGTAACGCTGTGCATAGTCTGCCGCTACAGCATAAAAATCTTCAAGCACATGGTCAAGAGTAATTTGACTCTCTTGTAAAAGGTTATTGAAAATTGCTATTTCAGATTCTGTAACCTCTTCCATCTTCATAATAGTGAATATATTAGGGTAACTATCTTTCAATTCCTTTTTATATGAGTTCAAGAGTTTTTCGTAAGCCTGCTTTATTCGAAACTCACTTTTATAAACTTCTATTTCCTTAATTTCTTGCGATTTGCTTTCTATAAATAAATTTAGTAGCTCATATGATTTATCCAATGATTCAAAGTTTATTGAAACATCACTAATATTACTATCAAAATGCTCTTCTGTTACCAAAAGTGCTTCCAAGTCTTCCTGCATACTATTGTCAAGACTTATCATTTCCTGAACAGGAATATACATTTTATCGAAATAAGCAACAGCTTGATTTTCATCACTGCAACCTTGCATATAGTAAGTTGTCATTATTAAAAGTATGAGTTTTAGTTTATGCATATTGTTTGCAAATTAAAGCTTAAAAATTTCAAGGCAAAAATAATGATAATTTTTTAATTAGGCATTAGACTTTATAATGATTGAAGTCGTATATGGGCCGGATTTAAGATTTTTTTGTTTACCAAGGCATTTTTCTTTTGCATAGAAGCCTGTGCAGAGCT
>JAOZKO010000151.1 GCA_029935325.1 Bacteroidales bacterium | reverse complement strand
AGTCTTTCAAACATTCCTAGTTGCATCATTACTATTTGTAGTAATGGCAATTGTTGGATATACCACAAAAACAGATCTAACAAAACTTGGCTCACTATTAATGATGGGAGTGATTGGTTTGATAATCGCTAGCCTTGTTAACTTTTTAATGCAAAGCGAAGCTATTGACTATTTAATAAGCTTTTTTGGAGTACTAATTTTCACCGGACTTACGGCTTACGATGTTCAAAAGCTAAAAAGAATTGGTGCAGGTTTAGAGTATCAGGATGTTAACGCAAATAAGCTAACTATTATGGGGGCATTAAGTTTATATCTCGACTTTATCAACTTATTCTTATTTTTGCTGCGCTTTATGGGCACTCGACGATAATTGGTTATAAATTATTTTTAATATAATTTTTTTAAATGAAAGCATACGTTTTTCCAGGACAAGGAGCTCAATATGTAGGTATGGGGCAAGATATGTATAATAGTTCATCTCAAGCTAAAAACATGTTTGAGAAAGCTAATAAAATACTAGGTTTTAAGATAACTGAATTAATGTTTAATGGTACTGATGAAGACTTGCGTCAAACCAAGGTAACTCAGCCGGCAATATTTCTTCATAGTGTTATTTTAGCAAACCTATTAGGTGAAGATTATAAGCCAGAGATGACTGCAGGTCATTCCCTTGGCGAGTTTTCAGCTTTAGTAGCAGCAGGTGCACTATCTTTTGAGGATGGCTTGAAGCTAGTTTCAAAAAGAGCATTAGCAATGCAAAAAGCTTGTGAAATAGAACCTTCAACAATGGCCGCTATAGTTGGTCTTGATGATGAAGTTGTAGAGAAAATTATTAATGATATTACTGATGAAGTAGTTGTAGCGGCAAATTATAATTGCCCAGGACAATTAGTAATTTCAGGAAGTATAAAAGGAATTGATAGAGCAGTAGAGAAACTTTCAGCTGCAGGTGCCCGTCGTGCTATGAAACTTAATGTTGGTGGTGCTTTTCACTCTCCACTTATGGATCCTGCACGTACTGAGCTAGCTAAAGCAATTGAGAAAACAAAATTCTCAACACCTATTTGTCCTATTTATCAAAACGTAACAGGACAGGCAGTTACCAACCCCGAGATTATAAAGGAGAATCTAATATCTCAATTAACATCTCCGGTTCGTTGGACTCAAACAATGAAGAATATGATTGCTAATGGCATGAATGAATATATAGAAGTTGGACCTGGAAAGGTTTTGCAAGGTCTTTTGAAAAAAGTAGATCGGAAGCTTCCTACATCTAGCGCTGCAATTAGCTAGTGCTTGCCAGAAAACGCCAATTTCTTCTCCGATTGGTCGGGGCAGGCTGTTATGCTTGTGCTGAAAACAAACATTTACAAAAGTAAACTTATTGTTATTCAGCGCTGCGCAAGCCTCGAACTTGACGATTTCTGACTAAGCACTGTAAAATAGTGAGTTTTCTTGCTGACACTAGCTAAAAGAAATATTTTATAAGGTGTGTCAATTGATGCACCTTTTTTGTTTATTCAAAATTTTAATTAATATGAGAAAATTAATACTATCAACGGTGATTCTACTTTTAATTGGTACAATTGCATGTAAGGACACAAGTGTAAAGGAAGAACCTATGACCCAAACTCAAGAAGAGAACATCCTATTAAAGGCTTTTGAAACTCCTTTTGGTGTACCGCCATTCGGACAAATAAAGATTACAGATTATAAGCCAGCTTATGAAAAAGGTATAGCAGAAAAGAGAGCAGAAGTAGATGCGATTATTAATAATACCGAAGAAGCTACTTTTGAAAATACAATTGAAGCTCTTGAATATAGTGGTGCTTTGTTGAGGAAAGTAGATTATGTTTTCGAAAATCTTACTTCATCAAATACTAATGATGAAATGGAAGAATTAGCAATGCAAATTACTCCATTGGTAACTGCACTTGGTGATGATATTTCTATGAATGATGACTTATTTAAGAAAGTAAAATTTGTAAATGATAATTGTGATCGTACAAAATTGAACGGTGAGCAGCAAATGTTGCTAGACGAAACATACAAAGCATTTGTACGTGGTGGAGCAAATCTGAATACTGAGGATAAAGCTAAAATGAAAGTGATTAATAAGGAGTTAGGACTTCTTGCTTTGAACTTTGGTTCTAATGTATTGAAAGAAACTAATGGGTTTGAATTGCTAATTGAGAATGAAGCTGATTTAGCTGGTTTGCCACAAGCCGCAATAGATGCCGCAGCAATTACTGCCAAAGAGAAATATGGTGAAGGTAAATGGTTATTCACAGTTCAGAAATCTTCAATGATACCATTTCTATCATATGCTGATAATCGCCAATTGCGAGAAATTATTTTCAAAGGATATACTACCCGAGGAGACCATAATGATAGCTTAGATAATAAAGCTATTGTTAAAAAAATGGTAAACCTTCGCTTAGAAAAAGCAAAACTATTGGGATATAAGAATTATGCTTCCTATGTATTAGAGGAAAATATGGCTAAAACTCCAGAGAAAGCATACGAATTAGTATCATCTGTAATGGAGAAAGCACTTATAAAAGCTAATGAAGAGCTTATTGCACTTCAAGCATTAGCTGATAGTGAAGGTGCTGAAATCAAGATTGAAGCTTGGGATTGGTGGTATTATACCGAGAAGCTTCGTAAGGCAAAATACAATTTGAGCGAGGAGGAATTACGCCCGTATTTCAAATTGGAGAATGTACGTGATGGAATGTTTGATGTGGCGCATAAATTATATGATTTGAATTTCAAACTAAATACAGAATTGCCACTTATGGATTCTTTGGCTGAAGCCTATGAAGTATCTATGGGGGATGAGCTAATTGCAATTCTTTACTTAGATTATTATCCACGATCAACCAAAAGAGGAGGGGCATGGATGACTGCTTACCGTAAGCAATACAGAGATACAGAAGGTAATAATGTATTGCCTATAATATCTTTAACTTGCAATTTTACACCAGCAACTGAAACTACTCCTTCATTATTGAATTTGGATGAAGTGACAACTCTATTTCATGAGTTTGGTCATGGATTGCACGGTATGATGAGTAAGTGCCAGTATGAGAGTTTGTCAGGAACATCTGTTGCTCGCGATTTTGTTGAGCTACCTTCTCAGATTATGGAGAATTGGGCATTGGAGCCTGAAGTGCTAAAGTCATATGCTAAGCATTACGAAACTGGTGAACCAATGCCAGATGAGCTAATTGCCAAGATGCAAAAGGCGGGGACTTTTAATAATGGTTTTGTAGTAACAGAATTTGACGCAGCAGGAGCATTGGATATGGTTTGGCATTCAATTACTGAGCCTTTCGAGGGTGATGTAAATACTTTTGAAACTGAAACTTTGAAGAAAATTGGTTTAATGGACGAGATAGTTGTTAGATATAGAAGTACTTATTATTCTCATATTTTTGCCGGTGGATATGCCGCTGGTTACTATAGCTACCTATGGACAGCAGTATTAGATGCTGATGCTTTTGGAGCTTTTCAAGAGACTTCATTATTCGATAAAGCAGCTGCAGATTCCTTCAGAGAAAATGTTCTTTCAAAAGGAGGTACAGAAAGTGCTGAGAATATGTGGATGAGCTTTAGAGGCAGAGAGCCAAAGATTGATTATTATTTGAAGCGCCAAGGAATTTAATTCAAGTTGGTATAATTGATTTAATAGAAAAACACCCTTATAAATTATAACATTTTATAAGGGTGTTTTTAGTATGTCAGTATTCTATATTTGGTTATTTTTTCATAGACAAAATGCCTACTGCACAACCAGGTTTTCCATCTAAGAATGAAATATAGACTTTATAAATTGCTGTTTTGGAGCAAAAGAACTCAAATGCTTTAAAATCTGTTTTACTTGGTGTATGATAAGTACTTGCTACTAATTTATCACCATCGAACAATTGTAGAATAGCTTCACCTTCAAAATCTAATGCGCTACATATATCTAAACGATATGTATTTCCTTTACTCATAAGAACTGAGAATCGGGCTACAGGTAAGTCGTTTTTAGTATTAGTATCTCCCAACTTAGCTCTAAATTGCTGTAAGAAAACAGATGTAGTGCTAATGTTAGTACAGCAGTTTTTAACAAGGCTTTGATTGCATTGCGAAAAAGCAAAACTTTTGCTAATTAATAAGAGTAATATTATACTTAGTATCTTTTTCATATTTCCTCCTCCTTATACTTCGTTATTAATAATTTTATTACGCAATTTTGATACCTCTAGCCCTATTTGGGCAATCTGCTCATTAGAGATATCCACTGTACTCTTCGAGGTTTGTATAATTACTAGCATTCCGTTTTCAATTTTTGATTCAGGTTCGGAGTCCACGGTAATTATCTCTATTTCATCGTATATTAGCTTTAGAGTTTTAAAATCTACTAGAAGCTCATTAAAATTAGCATTTGATTTATAGTTTTCTAAAATAAGAATCAAATTATTGAGTATCAGCTTTTGCTCGCCAATTCTTTCAGCAATCTTCTTGTTTTCCATTTCAGTATATACCTGAGTGGCTAGATATGTGCTTTCTATCCATACACCCGACACTATTAGAGCACTTACATTTGTACGATTATTTGACCTTAAATAGTCGTCCATATTATTAAAACTTGAAATAGAAGTAAATACTAGTGAGTCTAAACTATTAGAATTTGTAGCAAGCTGTTTTAGGAGGTCGAAATCGAAAAACTGACCAACATTCAAATTGTTTGTAAGGTCATTAATAGCCGAAACAGTTGACATTACTGAGCTTGTTTTGTCATATAGGTTCAAATAACCTAAATCTGTTCCCAAAACACCTAAATTAATAGCACAATCAAAATCTGTTATAAGATTGTCGATATGGGCAGTGCTGGCAATATAGTCTTTATTAAAAGGGATTTCTTCATCCAAGAGCAGCGAAGCAATTTCTATTGGTGATGATACATTGTCAATTAAATCCTCCATGCTTTCTTTTGCTATTTCTACTGATTCAGATGCGATAACTGAGTCCGACTGCAGAAACGTCTCGTCATTGTCTTCAGTAGTGAAATTTGAGCATGCAAAAAACAATAATGAGGCAATGGATACTAATAATAGGTTTAATAGTTTTGTCATAGCTTTAAAAATTGTATTTAGTTAGTTCTAGTGAGTGTTGTTTAGTTGTTTTAGTCTTATATGTTTTAGTTTTTGAATAATATCGAATCTTAATATAATGAATAGCAATAAATTCATAATCCAAATTATACTTAGATTAAATTTAAAGGTTTCAAAATAATAGCCAAAAAAGTGCTTTTGTGGAGCATATAAATGTGCTCTGAAATCAAGTTTTGACTCAACCTTTGGATTACAGTATATGGCATCCACATGTTGTATAAGGTTATTATTATAATTAATAATTTTATGTTTTTCGTAAAACTGTGTAACAATATCACTTACAGCTTCATTATGGTATTTGTTTCTTAAGTAGTAGTATTTATCTTTTTGCGATATAAGGTATTGATTGAGTGTTGCACTTAATTTAGTATGTGCCATTGAATATTTATAATTAAAAGTATCTTTCAATAAATTTATGAATATTGAATATTGATTAGAGTTCTCGGTATTAAAATCTTTGACATCCAAATTTTTGAAATCTTGTATTGCTAAGCTTGGATAATCCTTTATTTGTGTATTGTATTCATTTTGTAATAGCTCAAATGTGTTTTTGTAAATCGAGGACTTATCGTTGTCAGCCAGAAGTTTATTAGCATTTTCGAGATATTTATTCAGTTCAGGAATATAGTAAACCTGATTGAAATCTGCGCGGCTTTCAGCTTTTTCAAGCTTATAAAAGTGCTTTTGGAATCTATTATTTACAAACTGATTTACCATTAGACCTTCATAGGCCCATTTGCTAGCCATCATTTCAGCAATAATTGGGACTTTATCAATCCGTACTATGCTTTCGTTCATTTTGTCGAAACTAAACATTGCACCACCCAAAACCATTTGCGGAATTATTAGTAGAGGGATGATAATATATATTGTGACCACTTCATCAAATGAGCTAGAGATAATTAAACCTAATAAATTGGAGAAGAAAGCTATACTAAAGAAAACTAGCCAATAACTAAAACTCATTCCAATAATTTCAAGAATATAGTTGCCAATAAGTATAAATAGGAATGCTTGTATTGCTGAAATAATAAGTAGGATTAGTACTTTTGCTAATAAATATGCGGTTTTACTTAATTTAAGAAAAGCTTCTCTTTTAAGTATTTTTCGGTCTCTAAATATTTCTTCAGCACTAATTGTAAGGCCAATAAACATAGCTACAATAATGCTCATAAAAATATATTGTGGTAAATTTTCATTTAATCTGAAAATATAACTTCCATTTGAAGGGGTATAGCGAATAATAAAACTTAGAATAAAGGCCAGCAATGGAGCTTCTAGGAAAGCAATCAGCAAATAGGTTTTATTCTTTAGCTTGCTTTTAAGATCCCTTTGAAAATAAATGATGCTTTGCATTATTTTTGAAGGAATATTCAAATTATTAAGAGGTTTGGTGCTTTCCTGATTTATCGGCTTATCTTTTTTTGTTTGCAAATAAAAATTATGCCAGTCGGTAGGTGTTTTTTTTCTAATCTTGCTATAGTTTCCATATTCATCAACAATTTCGCTATGTACAATACTGAAAATTTGCTCAGCATTTGCATTTCCGCAATTTGGGCATTGAGCTTGCTCAAATGATGTTTGCCCATCTTTCTCCTTGAAATAACTTATTG